>NZ_JAWOCL010000269.1:0-37054 GCF_046483825.1 Sodalinema sp. | reverse complement strand
AACTTCGAGTTAGCCCCCCAGAAAGAAGGCGGTGCGGGGGTGACGGTGGCCTATATCAAGTGATGATTGTGGCCTGGCGGGGGATTGCCGGGGGCGGTGCGTTCCGGCAAGTTCTATCGAGTTGCTCAAGGTTCGAGATAGATTGATGCCGGAACAGCACCCTACCGATTCTTCAGGTTCACGACAGTTCTAATTCTGATGTTCTGAACGGGAAAACAACTCGTTAAACTCCCGTTGATCATAGTGATACACCGTGCGAATGGGATAGGGAATACTGATATTGGCGCGATCGCAGGCCGCCTTCAGGGCCATCATCACTCGCGTCTGAACTCGGCGTACCTCCGCCCGTTGAGGAACCGTCCAATAGCGCACCAACAAATCAATAGAACTATCTCCAAAGCCCACAACATCCACCTCCACATCCGGCTCGTCCATCACCCCTTCAATTCCATCGAGAGCCTCTTTTAAGACCTGAACCGCCATCGGTAACGGGGTATTGTAATCCACCCCAATCGCCAAATCCGTTCGACGAAAGGCAAACGCCGTCAACACTTCAACCGGACTGGTGAACACCATCGAATTAGGAATCACCACCCGCTCACCGCGATAGGTGCGAATTTGGGTTGAGCGAATCGCTACCTCTTCGACCGTTCCTTCATAATCTCCCACAATAATTTGATCGTGGAGTTCAAAGGGTTCTTGTAATAACAGTAAAATCCCCGCCAAGAAGTTCTTAAAAATATCCTGAAAGGCAAAACCAATGGCCACCGATCCTAACCCGAGGAAGGCCACGAGATCCCCTAATCCCAAATTAGGAAAAGCAATCACCGCCGCCGCTAAAACCCCCACCACCCAGGAAGCGACATAACTCGTCTGCGACAGCAACGACTGGAGAGAACGACTCCGCAGTAAACGGCGACCCCCCCTACGTACCACCTGTTGCACATTTTTGGCCGCCCACCGGGTTAGCGCAAGAATGATAAACGCAATCAGAAGTGCTGGCAGCAACTGGACGGCCTCGCCAACTAGCTGAATCAGGCGAGTTCGAATTTCTTGCAAAATAGCAGTCATGGATAATCTCTAAGTGGGACTTCTGAGGCCCGCTAATCTATTGTCTATCTAATTGTCTATCTATACGTTGCGATCGCCGGGATCTCGTCCAACCCACTCGCATCTTGGCTACTTTAACCCAAGATCTGCCGTTAACCAAGGACTCTAACCAAAGGCTGAGCCGTATTTTAGCTAAACCTCTACTCCTAGGTAGATGCACTGACCCCGTTTCCTACCCTAGTATGGGTAGTAACGGTAAACACGAGACCCTAATAGCAACCTACCTATGACTTACTTCTTAACGACAGGCGCTGAACAAGCCTTTTCCTATCCCATCTCAGGTGTCATCATCGGAGTTGTCGGCTTCATCGCAGCAGTCGGCCTCGGCTCCCTAGCCTGGTACAACTCCAAACGTCCGCCCGGTTGGGAAGACAAAGAACGCCCCGATGTCGTTCCTGATATTGATACGAATCAGTAATCTAAAACCTTGTTTTAGGCTTTTAGGACTCCCCCGTTGAGTCTTACATTAACACCTCTAAAAATTGACCATTCATTGGAGTTTCATTTTATGACGACCGACCAAAATACTAACCAACAAGCCGCCAACTACGATCGCCACATCACCCCTCCCGAAGTGAGCGATCGCATGGAACAAGAAGGGGACAACTTCAAGAAAACCCCAGAACCCCCCAAAAACCCCGCTGAAGGTCATCTCGACACCACCAAAGGCTACACCGTAGACCGCGAAGGCATGGCCAATAACTACGCCGTCGAGCCGGAAATGTACTACGAAGAACGCGGTGACTTACGCGAGAAAGAGGAAGCCCTCAAAGCCGAGCGAGCCGAGGAACTCAAGACCGTTAACCAAACCAACGAAGCCGGTAAACTCGAAGCCGATCACGACGACCGTGGCAAAGGACCCGGTATCATTTAAAGGCTGGCCCCGGTCGAATAGTTCCGGGACATAGCCCCCAACAAAGTAGAGATGCGATCGCCCCGTGTCTCTACTTATTCTTCTTTTTAACCTGTTTATAATAATCGTTCACTGAGATTCATGAATACGCCTTTGCTCCCCGACAAACGGTGGATGTCAATTTGGATAAAATCGACTGCTATTCTCGCTCTACTGAATTTAGTGTTAGCCCTGTTTAATGCCAGTTATGTGCCTCTGCGGGATATCTATCTTCGCTATCTTCCCCAAGTCGTACAACTTTATGACCCCGTCAAAGGCATCGAACCCCATCCGCAAACAGAACAATATCGACGAAACTTCGATCGCCTCCTCAACCAAGTCTCCCAAGCCGAACTCGATACTCCCGAAGTGCAAGTCTCCCTACAACGGCTGCGCCAACAAAGTGAAGCTCTCATCGACGAAAACCCCTTCATTGCCTCAGGTAAATTTAGCACCTTTGCCAAATTGCAACGTCGCATTACCGATCGCCTCAATCAAGACTCCGTCACCGTCGCCTTTCGAGAATTTTGGACCACTGACTACTTGCGATCGCACGACGCAACCAGCGAACTCAACTTCTTCCAAACCAAAATCATTCCCCTGCTGGCCACCAACTACTACCGACAAATCGACGACAACGGACAACCCTACGATGCGTATTGGCGCATTGATATCTGGTTTATTGGCTTTTTCGCCCTAGAATTTCTCGTCCTAACCTTCATCGCCTCCCGCCGTCGTGTCGGCCTAACCTGGTTTGATGCCATGTTGCGGCGTTGGTACGACTGGTTTCTGTTCATCCCCGTCTGGCGTTGGCTGCGGATTCTCCCCGTCACCGTGCGGCTACATCAGGGAAAAGTCGCCAACATCGAATATGTCCTCTCCCAGATGATTCATGAACCCGGAATTTATCTGTCGGATCACATCTCCGAATTTGTCACCATCCGCACCCTCAACCAATTTCAAGAATCCATTGAAAACGGCGATCTCGCGCGTGGCTTACTCAACCCCTCAGACTATGTCGCCGTCGGTGATATCAATAGCCTCGAACGCATCAGCGATCGCCTCCTCGAACTCACCATTTACAAAGTTCTCCCCCAAGTACAACCCGAACTCAAATCCCTCCTTAACCATTCCCTCTCCGAAGCCTTAGCCGAATCCGCCTTCGTCGAACTCGTTGAACGAGTTCCCGCCTTAGGTCATCTTCCCAACGATGTCAGCCATCAACTGGCCAACTACCTCGCCAACGCCACCTGTGAAACCCTCGCCAACGCCTACGCCGACGAACTCGGGCGAGAACGCTTTGAAGACCTCAGCGATCGCTTCCAAACCGCCTTACGTCAGGAACTCCAAGACCAAGCCACCCTCGATGAATTACAGAACCTGATCTCGAACGTCGTCCAAGAAGTGAAAATTAACTACGTTCAACGGGCCGCAGAACAAGATCCCGACGAAACCATCGAGAAAGTCGAAGAAGTTTACGATCGCGTCGAACGCAAATCTTAACACGACTCTATCCCTTGATAGAGGTAATCCTACCCCGAGAATGGCAACTTAACGGTAGACTGGCCTGTAAATCCTCACACCTCGACAAATCTAACGTTTAAATTAAAGGTTAAGGAGTTCTCTGAATTACACCTTGACAAAACTAGATTTGTCTGAAAGCAATAGCGTTGTGAGTATCGAGTCAATCTTTACCAACGATGATTCGGGTAGCTCGTCTTGACTCGACGGGGGGCTGAAACTCAAGACCCCCAGCCCAGATTTACAAACTTTTTCAAGCCGTCCCTAAATTCAAAAATTAGGGGTAATTTCCCAATTTTAAATTCGGGGATTCTCGTCCCCGACCTCGCTCACCTACACTCAAACTTATCTCAACCATTATGACAACAACTACCGCCGAACAAATCCAAAAAATTACCAACAATCAACATCAAAATCCCTTCGAGATTTTAGGCTCTCACCGACTCTCCGATCACAACGGCAAAAGTTCTTGGGTCGTCCGAGCCTACCTGCCCAAAGCCGACGCCGCCTGGGTCATTCGTCCCGAAGAACGGGATAGCTACCCCATGCACAGCGTCCATCATCCCAACTTCTTTGAATGCGAAATTGAAGCCCCAGAACTGAAAAACTATCAACTCAAAGTCAAAGAAGGCGATCGCGAACGAGTCTTCTACGACCCCTACGCCTTCCGCTCCCCCAAACTCACCGACTTTGACCGCTACCTCTTCGCCGAAGGTAACCACCATCGCATCTACGAAAAACTCGGCGCGCATCCCGTCACCCTCAACGGCATCGAAGGCGTCTATTTCGCCGTCTGGGCGCCCAACGCTCGCAACGTCTCCATCGTCGGCGACTTCAACGAATGGGACGGTCGCAAAGACCAAATGGAGCGCACCGAAACCGGAATTTGGGAACTGTTCATCCCCCAACTTCCCTCAGGAACCCTCTACAAATACGAAATCAAAAACCCCCAAGGCCACATCTACCTCAAATCCGACCCCTACGGCTTTGGCCAAGAAGTCCGGCCCGACACCGCCTCCAAAGTCGTAGACCTCAACCAGTACCAATGGCAAGATGAGTCCTGGATACAACAACGCCGTCAGCGAGACCCCCACGACCAGCCCATCTCCGTCTACGAACTGCACGCCGGCTCCTGGCTCCATACCGGCGCCGAACATCCCCCCGACAGCGGCGAAGTCGTGCGCGTCTCCGAGAAGCCCGAAGGACGCTTCCTCACCTACCGAGAACTCGCCGACAAACTCATCCCCTACGTCAAAGACCTGGGATACACCCACATCGAACTCCTCCCCGTCGCCGAACATCCCTACGATGGCTCCTGGGGCTATCAAGTCGCCGGCTATTTCGCCCCCACCTCCCGGTTCGGCAGTCCCGAAGACTTCATGTACTTCGTCGACCAATGTCACGCCAACGACATCGGCGTCATTGTCGATTGGGTTCCCGGCCATTTCCCCAAAGATAGCCATGGCCTGGCCTACTTCGACGGAACCCACCTCTACGAACATGACGACCCCCGCAAAGGCGAACATAAAGAATGGGGAACCTACGTCTTCAACTACAGCCGTAACGAAGTCCGCAACTTCCTCGTCTCCAACGCCCTATTTTGGTTCGACAAATACCACATCGACGGCATTCGCGTCGATGCCGTGGCCTCAATGTTGTACCTCGACTACAACCGCAAAGATGGCGAGTGGGTTCCCAACCGCTACGGCGGCCATGAAAACCTCGAAGCCGCAGACTTCCTGCGACAACTAAACTATCTCATCTTTGGCTACTATCCCGGCATCCTCTCCATTGCCGAAGAATCCACCGCCTGGCCCCTCGTCTCCCGGCCCACCTATCTCGGCGGCTTAGGCTTTAACTTCAAATGGAACATGGGTTGGATGCACGATATGCTGGACTACTTCAGCGAAGACCCCATCCATCGCCGCTATCACCACAACCACGTCACCTTTAGCCTGATGTACGCCTTCAGCGAGAACTTCATGTTGGCGTTATCCCACGATGAGGTGGTTCACGGCAAAGGCAGCCTCTGGGACCGGATGCCCGGCGATGATTGGCAGAAATTCGCCAACTTGCGCTGTCTGTTCAGCTATATGTTTACCCACCCCGGCAAAAAGACCATGTTTATGGGCATGGAGTTTGGCCAACATCAAGAATGGAATGCTTGGGGCGATTTGCAATGGGATCTGCTCAATCAAGAGTCTCACCAGAAACTCAAGCGCTTTTTTAAAGACATCAACGGCATCTATCGCAGCCAACCGGCCCTCTATACTCAAGACTTCTCTGACGAGGGCTTTGAATGGATTGACTGCAACGATGCCGACAACAGCATCGTCTCCTTTATCCGCAAAGACCAATACAGCGATGAGTTTGTGGTCACCGTCTGCAACTTCACGCCGGTTCCCCATCATGACTATTGGATTGGCGTTCCTCAGGCCGGTTTCTATGAAGAGATTTTCAACAGTGACGCTGAATGCTACGGCGGCAGCAATATGGGCAATGCTGGGGGGAAAGCAACGGTCGAGTGGTCCAACCCCAAATGGAGTCAGGCCCTACCCCTGTGTTTACCCCCATTGAGTGTCATGGTCTTTAAACATAAGCCTGACGCTTAATCCCTGTTCTCGTTGTACCTCCTCTTTCCTCTGTTTCCTCTTTCCTCGTGCCATGGCTCCAGCCATGACACGGGCCTTAGGCGGCTCTGCCGCCTGCACTCGGGAGGCAGAGCCTCCCCAAGGGCATGACTTGGCTGGAGCCAAGTCACGAGGGAGGGAGGGAGGAGGGAGGGAGAAACGAGGAAGACAGAGGAAGAGACGAACAAAAGGAATCTGTACTATGCAGATTCCGTATTAGACAAATCTTGAATAATTATTTCACCCTAAAAACTTATGGTTACAACCACTCGTCGCGCCGCCGAAATCACTCTTGTTGCCGATGAAACCCAAAAACTCTTGGATTGGGTACAGGCCGTTCAAGCCTCCGATGAGACAATTTTCCATAAATCTCAACAGATTGCTCATCGTTTAGGGGCCTACTATCGTCCCGATGGCTTAACAGAAATTGGTTTCTGGGTTCCTGAACTCAGTCCAGGAGAGATTCAACCTAAAAACATCTACTTAGAAATCTTTACGCCCCTAGAGGATGTCCATCCCCAAGAGGATTTACAAACCGTTCGTTTCCGTCGCGAATATGTGAACCTAGAGCGGGATGGGGAATATATGTGGGGTGTGTTGTCGGGGATGAAAGCCGGAGACGCGAACCACTTTGGCTCTTTGTACTGGCTGCGATATCTCGACTATGACAACGATATCAGCACCATTGGCGATTTTCTCGCCGATTCTCTGCCCTATGGCGTGTATGCGCCGGCGGAACTGTACGATCGCGACCAACTCCAACGCGATCGCCGCGATACGGCCTATTTCCAACAATTCCGCAGCGACGACGGTAGCCCCGTCAAAGTCAACCCCCCCACCAACATCTTGCAGCTTCATGTCAACACCGCCTCCCCCAACGGCTATCTCTCGGGGTTAACCCAACTCTTTCAGCGGATTTCCGACAAACTGGCTAAGGGAGACCCCCTCACCCCCGCTGAGGAAAATTATGTCGGTTATGAAGCGGTACAATTACTCCCCATTGAACCCACTGTTGAATATTTGGGTCATCGAGATCATGGTCAGGGATTTTTCTCCTGTAGTGACGAAGATCGTTTACGCATGGACCCCGACAGTGAATCCATTGAATATGAGTCGGATGAAATTCATGTGCAATTGAAGAAACCAGACACCCAAAACTGGGGCTATGATATTGTTATTTTTGGCATGGCGGCTACCAATCCTTCGGTGTTGGAAACTCAACGTCCTGATGAAGTCGTGGCGTTTATTGAAACCCTGCATAACTTCTCCACTGGACCGATTCAAGTGGTTTATGACATCGTTTATGGTCATGCCGATAACCAAGCCCTGAATCTCCTCAATGGTCGCTTCTTGAAAGGACCCAATATGTATGGGCAAGATGTTAACCACCAAAACCCAGGAGTTCGGGCAATTCTCCTAGAAATGCAGCGGCGCAAGTCCGACACTGGGGTTGATGGGATTCGCGTCGATGGCGCTCAGGATTTCAAATACTTTAATCCGATGTCGGGTCGGGTTGAGTATGATGATGTTTACCTGCAAGAAATGGCGCGGGTTCCGCAAGAAATCGCCGAGAGTTCTCGCTATCCCTTTACCATTTTTGAAGATGGACGACCTTGGCCCGCTGAAGGCTGGGAAGAGATTTCGACCTATCGAGATATCATCGAGTTTCTGCCCGAAAGTTTCCAATGGGGTCCGTTGGTGTTTGCCCATAATACTCCCAGTTTACAGAAGTTCTGGAGCCGCAAATGGAAGCGGGTTTGTGAAGTGATGCAGGTGGGGGCGAATTGGATTACTGGCTGCGGAAATCACGATACCCTACGGCGGGGAACTCAGGTTGACCCAGAAATGCCCATTAACTGGAATTTGGGTAAAACCTTACCGGAGGTGTTGAATAATGCCTACGATAACCCGGCAATTACCCTGTTGGTGTATGGCTTTAGTCCCGGACTGCCGATGGACTTTATTAACTGTACGATGCGCGCGCCTTGGGGCTTTTTGCGGAATACTGACGATCGCTATGGCGTGAAAGTCGTCGCCGAAGAGGCCGGGTTTCTCGATTGGCAAGTTGAACCGGATGTGTATGACCTCTCGGGTATTTTTCCCCGTCTCAAAGGGATGGGATTTAAGAAAGTGGGTGAGTTGCGGCAGTTTATGCGAGGCTTGCAACACGCCATTGACGAGACGGATTATGATTTGGATGAGGTGGCCCGCATTTGTCAACGCCATTTAGGGACTGAGTCGGATTCAACCGAGATGCAGGAGGAAGCTAAAACGATCGCCTCAGCCGCTGAGTTACAAAAACTCAATGTGTCGGAGAAGTCGCCAATTCTGCAAGAGTTGGATGTCGGTAAACTGAAGGAGTTTGCCACAGCCTTTATGGAAGATGCCCATGAGATTTGCAATGTCTGGAACCATGAGCAGTTTTTAGATCCGCAACAGACGGCCTACAATCGGCAATTGCGAGAGTTTCGGTTGGCGCGGCCCTGGTTGCGAGACAATTTTGCATCCCGCGATCGCTTCAATCATATTGATGAAGAGACGGGGACACTCTATTACGGACTGCGTACCAGTCCTGATGAAACCGAACAAGTGGCGATCGCCACTCACATGGGCGGTGATCCCCTCACAGTGACCTTGGGCGATTGGCTACAACTAGATTTAGAGGAGTGGGAGATTGCCCTCACCTCACCGGGATTAGAGGTTAGCGATTTACGAACCCTCACCCTCAGCGATAGTCAGGCGGTGTTATTGACTCGGGCGAACCGCTAAGGTTCACCCGCTTAACCTTGCCAATCAGGACGTACTCCCCGGGGTACGTCCTGATTGTCGTTTCCGGGGGACATTGCAGGCGGCACTCTCGGCGATCATCCTGATAGTTTCAAAGGATGATTGTCACAAATAGAGAAATAGAATAGAGGGGCCGGGTGGTAACGCCATGATGTCAACACCCCGACTGATCGAGCCGAATGTCTATCTCCCGCGAGGATAACCATGCGCCATCCAAATTCAAACGAGTCAAACTCAGACAACACTAACCCATCTCAGGCAACCCCTCGCCGGTTGCGCCAACTCTCCGTTAGACCGATCTTAGGGGCGATCGCCCTAGGGGGCCTCGTCGGAGGACTCCTCATCCACACGGGAGCGATCAGCTTGGGTCAACATTCCCCAGCACTCGGAGACCTCAATCGCATCCCCGCCAACCACCCCCAACTCGATCGCCTCGTGGAATTCGGCGATCGCTACGGCTGTCCCATACGCTACGCCGACGGTTCCCCCATCTTCCGCCGTCCCCTACAACGCCAAGAACTCATCGAGGCCGTCGAAACCTGCGTCGAAGTCCTCAACCAGCAAAATCTCTGGAGTCAGCTATCCGACGCCGAATCCGAACTCCTCGAAACCCTCGATCGCGAATTCGGCATCTTCAACCTGCTCGCTAGCGGTGACGCCGCAGACGACGGTTCCTCCATACGAGAGTCGAGTCCGGCAGGTCCTGAACCGGCCCTCTCAACCCTACAAAACGCCCCCGCTCAATACGGAACTGGGGGCATTGGTAGTCGTTCCGCCCCGACGTACCCACCTGGTTATAACCGGGAAGAATACAACCCCATCGCCGAAAACCGCTTCCTGTCCGTCCGCAGTAACCCCCTGTCCACCTTCTCCATCGACGTTGACAGTGCAGCCTACAGTAACGTGCGCCGCTTCCTACGCAACGGCCAGCGTCCCCCCGTCGATGCCGTGCGAATTGAAGAACTGATCAACTATTTCAGCTACGATTATCCCGAACCCGACGGCGACGAGCCGTTCTCCCTCATCACCGAAGTCTCAGCCGCCCCCTGGAACCCACAGCACCAGCTTGTCCACATCGGCTTACAAGGTCAGTCCATCCCCAGCGATGACTTGCCCCCCGCCAATTTGGTCTTCCTTCTCGATGTGTCCGGTTCGATGAACTTTCCTGATAAGCTGCCCTTGCTGAAATCGGCGTTTAGTCTGTTGGTCAACGAACTCGACGAAGACGATACCGTGAGCATTGTCGTCTATGCTGGGGCGGCGGGAGTCGTCCTAGAACCCACGCCGGGGAACGAAAACGATGCCATTCTCGATGCGATCGCCCAACTCGAAGCAGGAGGCTCCACCGCCGGCGGTGAAGGTGTCCAACTGGCCTATCAACTGGCCCGAGAGCAGTTTATCGAAGACGGCAACAACCGCGTGATCCTGGCCACCGACGGCGATTTCAATGTCGGAACCTCTAGTGAGGCGGGACTGGTGCGCCTGATTGAACAGGAGCGAGACAACGATATTTTCCTAACGGTGCTTGGCTTCGGCACGGGGAATTTGCAAGATGCCAAAATGGAGCAGTTGGCGAACCATGGCAACGGCAACTATGCCTACATTGACAGTGTGATGGAGGCTCGCAAGGTTCTCGTCAATGAAATGGGGGCAACGCTGCTGACGCTAGCTAAAGACGTAAAAATTCAGGTGGAATTCAATCCGGCTAAAGTCCAGGCCTACCGACTCATCGGTTATGAAAACCGCTTGCTGGCCGATGAAGATTTCAATGACGACAGCCAAGACGCGGGGGAACTGGGGGCGGGACATTCGGTGACAGCCCTCTATGAGGTGATTCCGGTGGGAGTGGAGTCGGAGGTGGAACTGCCCGAGGTGGATGATTTGCGCTATCAAACGTCAGCGGATGGGGACAATCTGGATCTCGACGCTGAGACGGCGGAGGAGATGATGCTGGTGAAGCTGCGGTATAAAGACCCTACGGCTGAGACATCGCAACGGATCGATCGCCCGGTTCGCGATCGCCCGGTGTCCCTCAGCCAAACCTCCGATGACTTCCGCTTTGCGGCGGCGGTAGCGGCGTTTGGACTGTGGCTACGGGAGTCGGAGTTTCGCGGTCAAAGCGATTTGACCCTGGCGCGAGAACTGGCCCAGGACGCTCTAGGCGGCGATCGCCACGGCTACCGGGCAGAGTTTCTAGAACTCCTGGAACTCGCGCGGGTCGCCGACTAGGTGAGGTTTGGGGCGAATCGATGCGGCTTCCTATAATTGGGATAGTTTGCCGCGATCGCCCCTTCTAAACCACCGGAGAAAAAAGCTATGAATATCATTCTGCCCCGCGAACTCGAAGAGATGATTCAACATCACTTAGACAAGGGACACTATTCGTCTGCGGTTGACGTTGTGCGTGCTGCCTTGGTTCTCCTTGAAGACCAAGGACTTGAAGACGAAGAACACTGCGATCGCCGTGAAGAGAGTGATGAGGAACCGGCGATCGAGCAACACCAGACAACGACAGACCAACCTGACCCTGATCGCGACTATGGTGTTGCGTGGGCAGAATGGTTCCAAGACTTAGAAAGCATAGAACCGCCCATCGAGCGTGCCGCCGTAAAGCCAAGCCAATCAGAAATTGAGGAAATGATTGTTGAAAAGTATCGCAAGCAAGGCTTAGAGTTATGATTATCGGCGACACCGGGATACTGTTCTGTCTCGTTGATCCTACCCAACCTCAACACAATCTCTACAAACGATCAATCTCACGTTACGGACAACCCCTGATTACGACTTGGCCTTGCTTGGCTGAAGCCATGCACCTCACGTCTCGTCGCGGGGGTTGGGCGATGCAGAAAAGGGTGGGCAACTTGCTCCTTAAAGGTTTGTTTGTTACCTATGAGATCGACCCTGATCTCATCCCGAGACTCCTGGAATTGATGGAACAGTATCGCGATCGCCCGATGGACTTTGCCGATGCCAGCCTCGTCCTTTTGGCAGAACAAACCGGCTACCGCCAAATTCTAACCCTAGATTCAGACTTTTTCTTCTACCGCATTCATGGCCACGAGAGTTTTGAGGTGTTGCCCGGTGAAGAGCAATCCTAGACATCACCGCTGGCCAACGGACGGCCTATAATCGAGAGTTAGAGCAGTTCCGTGAGACTCTGCGGCCAAGAACGAATCTTATGACGTCAACGAAAAAACAGCCCCAGCGGCGCTTAGCAACAGTATTAGAAGCAATTTTGTATCTGAAAGGACAGGCCCTATCCCTGAGCCAGTTGGCCGATTGTGCTGGCTGCGATCGCCCGCAAGTGCAAGAAGCCCTGTTAGAGTTGATGGATGATTACGCCCGACGAGATAGCGCCCTGGACATCGTAGAACTCAAAGGTCAATATAGCCTGCAACTACGCGAAAGTTTCCAGGATGTCATGTTCGCGATCGTTCCAGCAGAACTGGGGGTCGGCGCTCAACGCACCCTAGCGGCGATCGCCATCAAACAACCCCTCCGACTCTCGGAACTGGTAGACTTACGGGGATCTGGGGCTTACCAACAAGTGAAAGACCTCGTAGAACTCGGCTTAGTTCGCCGCCGCAAATCCGCCGATGGCCGCTCCTATGAACTGCGGCTGACGGATAAATTTCACCAGTATTTTCAACTGCAAGGAAGCGTGCGATCGCTCGATCTCATCGCCAAGGGGTAGAGCGATGGCCTACACTAGAGGGTACAGGTCCATGGTTTGATCCAAGTTTGCTCTAAGGTTCATCCACTGTTGATCCACCGACGTAACTGAGACGCTCATGGTTTTCGACCCCGAAATTTTTGCTCAGATGAAAGAAACTGAGGAAGTTAGTAACCAGCTTCTGGACTATCTTCAACACCAGTCCCCAGATATTCTGGCACGGGTTGCCAAGTCGGCGAGTCCAGAAATCAAAGACATCATCTCTCGCAATGTACAAGGACTCGTCGGCGTGCTTCCTTCAGAAGAGTTCAACGTCCATATCTCCACAGACCGCGAAAATATGGCCGGAATGCTCGCTTCGGCAATGATGACCGGCTATTTCCTACGCCAAATGGAACAACGTATGGAACTCGATCATCAAGTGTCTCAAGTTGATAGCCCTGATTCAGAGGCCCATCGCCCAGACTAACTCAATCCCGGCCGGCGAGATATAGCTTCGGGACGAACTGAGATCATCCTAAGTTCTCCGTTCCGAAGCACCTCAATGCCCAGCCGTTGCCCCACCTGCGCCCGTTCAACAGCCGCCTGGACATCGATCGCTGTCGCCACCGTTTGTCCGTCGATGCGTTCAATCATATCCCCAACTTGGAGTCCTGAACGGGCCGCCGGTGAGTCAGCTTGAACCCCCACGATGAGGACCCCCTGCTCCTGAGTCAGGTTGAGGTCAATCTGGGGGTTTCGTGCTAAATCGTCTCGCATTTCTGGGGTTAAGTCCAACATTTCAATGCCGAGAAAGGGATGTTGGGCCTCTCCGGTGGCGAAAAGTTGTTCAGCAATCCGTTGAGCCGTTTCAATGGGGATAGCAAACCCCAACCCCTGAGCGTTGGCCCGAATGGCGGTGTTGACACCAATCACTTCACCGCGATCGTTGAGTAATGGCCCCCCGGAGTTACCGGGATTGATGGCCGCGTCGGTTTGAATAAAGCGAACTCGTTTATCACTAATCCCCACTTGGGCGCTCGATCGCCCGGTAGCACTAATAATCCCCACCGTCACGGTATTATCTAATCCGAGGGGGTTGCCAATGGCAATGGCCCATTGTCCGGCCACTAAGCCTTCCGAGGAGCCGAGCGTCGCCGTCGGCAGTCCCGTCGTTGCGATGGTGACAACGGCTACATCCGTTAAGACATCGCGGCCGATGACCTGTCCCTCAAATTTGCGCCCATCTCGTAACGTCACCTCCACCACATCGGTGCCTTCAACCACATGAGCATTGGTGAGAATTTGCCCGTCGGAGGACAAAATAAAGCCCGAACCCGTCCCCCGTTCAGTCCGTTCTAGGGGTTGTTGGGGTTCCTGGCCCAAAAAGCGGCGGAACAGATGCTCTGGGACTGAGTCAGGAAGCGGTGAGCGAACGCGACGGGTGGCGTCGATGCGGACCACGGCTGGCCCCACTCGCTCGGCGGCTCGGGCGATAAAGTTGGGATTGCTGTTTAATTGACGATCAATCTCTTCAGCAGAAGGCTCCATTTGCCATTGAGTCGGCTGTAAGACCACAGGATCTAGGGATAAGTCTGAGGCTTGGCTTGACGAGTCCGGGGCCGTTCTGCCAGTTTGACGGCTGACAACGCCACCAATCCCTCCGCCAAGCAGCAAAAGGAGAACATAGATGGCCAGTTGTCTCCCGGAAGGCTTCATCATAGCAATGATTAATTAACACTTAAAAATTAACAAGAAATAACGGAAAAACCCCCTTAGGGAAATAGATTGCCTCGCTACTATTGTCCTGTCTGGTCTGGCGAAAGTGATTCCTGTGGGTCTTGACCCCTATTCTGGCATTTTCACTTCGCCTTTGGCAAAGATTGCCCGAGGGGATGGGGGGAAATCTGGACTCAAATTCTTGGGCTTGCTCCAGAAGGGCTTAAAATCAAGGAAACTACTCCTGTCGAAGTCCGTGAATTTTGTGAAGTCTGTTCTTACTCCAGTTTACGCGGCGATCGCAGCCCCTTGGGTTTCTCTCTGGGGCCGGCTGCGGCGATCGCCTCTGTTGCTCGTCGTTGCCCTAACCACTGTACTCCTGTCGGGATGTGTCCGCTACGATGTGGGGATTCACTTCGACAGCCAAACCCACGGCGAGATTGTCCAGGATATTACCCTATCCCAACGATTCGTCAATCTCAGCAGCAGCACCGTCGATCGCTGGACTCAAAGCCTGAAACAGCGGGCGCGATCGCTGCAAGGCTATACCCAACAAGTCGGCGATCGTCGCTGGCGTGTCGTCATCCCCTTCAATAACGGAGATGACCTCGTTGAAAAGTTCGAGAGTTTCTTTAACCCCGTTGAACAGAATGGCCTCACCCCAGAACAAGCCGGGGAGATTCCTGAACTCGAAACCCATCTGAGCCTGAATCAGAAAAACTTAATCTTCGCCATCGCCAACCATCTCAGTTTAGATGTAGATTTGCGGGCCTTGGGAGTCTTATCGAGTGAGGGGAATGTGCTGATTAGTCCCACGGGACTCGTTGATGTCAGTTTCCGCCTCATCACCCCCTGGGGAGCCAGCGTTAGCTCGTTTGTTGGCAAGACGGCACCGACGTTAGAAGATAACACCCTGATTTGGTCCCTAGAACCGGGGGAAACTCAGCACCTAGAGGCAGATTTCTGGGTTCCTAGCCCCATCGGTATCGGGGCTGTGCTGATTATTGTTTTGGTGGCGATCGCCTCCTATATTAAAGAAACGCTCCTCCCGGCCTTAGGCATTGGCCGCCGCCCACGACAAGCCAAACCGGCCGCCAATCCAGCGGCAGATACACCCTCAGATACGCCCTCAGATACACCCTCAGATACGCCCTCAGATACGCCCTCAGAAACCCCAACTCCCTAGATCAAACCAGATCTTTCAACGAGACGGCCGCTTGATTCAGGCGTTGGGTTCCTTCTTTAACCTGAGTAATCCCCGTGGCGGTCTCTTGAGCCGCCACATTGAGAACCGTCATGGCTTCAATCACCTGTTCAACAGCATTCACCTGCTGTTTGAGGGTTAGGGTAATCTGTTGATTGCTCATAACCACCTGATTGATGCCTTCTCGGACTCCTGCAAAGGCGTGGGAGGTGTTCTGACTGACTTTTACCCCTGTTTCAACGCTTTTAGTCCCTTCATCGGTGACCATGACCGTCGTATTGATGGCATTTTGGATATCTTCGACGAGGGTGTTAATCTTCTCAGCCGATTTTTTGCTCTGATCGGCCAGTTTGCGGATTTCACTGGCGACCACCGAGAAGCCTTTACCATGTTCCCCCGCTCGCACCGCTTCTACAGCGGCATTGAGGGCTAACATATTGGTTTGATTGGCTAAATCACTGACCAGGTTGGAAATATTGCCGATTTGGTTGGTCTGCTCGCTCAGACGTAAAATCTGTTGGGCGATCGCCGAGACCCGATCTTTCAACGAATACATGGTTTCGAGGGTTTCCTCGACCGCGCGAGTGCCATTGTCAGCCTGGCTCAACACCTCATTGGCACTTCCTGTCGCCGACTCAGCCTGGTTCATCACCTGACGAGCCGAGGCCCCGAGTTCATCCATCGTGGTGGTGGTTTCGTTGACTGAGGCCGCTTGCTGACTGGCGGTCCGTTCTTGCTCTTCCATCGTCGCCGCAATTTCCATCGATGAACTGGCCACGGAACTGGCGGCTTCATTCATTTGTCGGGTAATGCGGCTAATCACCCACCAGCCGACAAAGGCGGAAACGATTAAGGTCAATAGGGTTAAACTGATGGTCGCGTTGATCAGGACAGTCAAGGACTCTTGCTGCGTTGACTGACTCGCGATGACTCTGGACTTCTCATGTTCACTAAAGCTCGTGAACTGATCTTGAATCTCCTCAGCCTGAGTCCGGCCCTGTAGTTGCTTCCAACTCTCAATTGCTCCGGTGCGATCGCCCCCCTGGACTTGAACAAAAATGGTGCGGTGGGTCTCGATGAGTCGTTCGACGGCATCTACAATCTCTTGTAACTGATCTTCTTCCTGCGGCTCCCTCAATCGTTCCATCAGTATGGGGACATCCGTGTAGAAATTTTGCCGAGCCTCGTTATAGCTATTGAGAGAGATGCTGTTCGGATCGAGTAAATAGCCCCGCAAAGTCCGTGAGAGAACCTGAGTATTTAACTCCATGCGATCGACAATGCGATCATTTTCGATAAATTCTTCAACTTGATCCGCTTCCTGCTGTAACGTCCGCACGCTGTTCCAGACGATGACAAACGAGAATAGCGAGAGTACAATGGGAACGGCATATCCCCCGATGATCCATGTCCGAATTCTTTGCTGTTTTAATGAAATCATCCTAATTTACCTCATATCCTGGCAGAGACGGCACAGTAAATTGTGACATAATACGGAATTTGCTCATGACCTGACGAAGCGTTCCGATTCCACGACCTTTGACTCCCTGCCCCAAAGATTAACACTTTCATCATACCTCTTTTTTTGCTAAAATCATTAAAAAATAAACTAAATTTCAAACAAAAAATAGGCAATATTAGAACTTGTCTAAGTCATAAATCATGGCAATAAAAAGTTGTTTTTTGCACCCAAATTTCGCAGCCATCAAGACTGACGGTGACCGACCAACCAATAGGTTTTCATAGTCCCTTTGCCTTTAATGGGAATCAAGCCGCGCTCTTCAAATTCAAAATAATGTTGTAGGCGTAAATAAGTATCTTCAGACACCTGAATACGACCCGGAAGTCCCGTTGATTCCATACGACTGGCGACATTAACAGTATCTCCCCAGAGGTCATAAATAAACTTCTTAATGCCAATCACCCCCGCAACAACTGGCCCGGTATTGAGTCCAATGCGAATTTCTAAGGGAGAGTCGCCCGCTGGCTGAAAGTCTGCCATCGCTTCCAACATATCTAACGCCATATTGGCAACGGCTTCGGGGCTATCACCACGGGGAATCGGCAGCCCTCCAGCCACCATATAGGCATCCCCAATAGTTTTTATTTTTTCCAGACCATGTTTATCAGCTAGACGGTCAAAAACCGAAAAAATTTGATTGAGAAGATTGACGACTTCAATGGGAGATACTTGAGACGAAAGAGCCGTAAACCCAACAATATCAGCAAACATGACGGTGGTATCATCAAAACGGTCGGCGATCGCACTTTCGAGTTGTTTGAGGCGATCGACAATCGCCTTAGGTAAAATGTTCAGGAGTAGATGTTCTGATTTTTGTTTCTCCGCCTTCAGTGCTTCTTCCGCTAGTTTTCGTTTCGTGATATCTTCTAAGACCCCTAAAATACCAATCACCTCTCCCTGATCATTGTGAATTGGCAGCTTATTGATATCGAGCCAAACCGAGCGCCCCTCAGCATCAAGTTTCTGTTTTTTGGCCGTAATATGGAGTTCCGGTGTATTCGTTTCAATAATACGCCGATCTTGTTCCCTAAACCGTTCAGCAATCTCCGTATCTCCAAACATATCGTAGTCGGTTTTACCCACCACATCGAGAGGAGAGTCTAAATGAGCCGCATCAGCCCAGTTTTGATTGCAGCCCATAAAAATCAAATTGGTATCTTTCCAAAACACTTGTTGGGGGATATTATTCAGAATCAAACGGAGATACTGTTCTTTTTGACGTAAGGATTCTTCAGCTTGAATGCGATCGCGGATTTCTGCCTGAAGTCGAGCATTCTGGGCTTCGAGTTGTTCCTGCAACCGTTTCAGCTTCAGTTGATTCTCAATACGAGCAATGACCTCAGCAAATTGAAAGGGTTTTGTAATATAGTCAACGCCTCCCGAGGCAAACGCTTTAACCTTATCAAGGACATTGTCCAAGGCACTAATAAAAATAACCGGAATCCCGGCCGTCTCCGGTTCAGCCTTGAGGCGACGACAGACCTCAAAGCCGTCCAATTCCGGCATATAGACATCCAACAGAATCAGATCCGGGTCAAGCTGTTGAGCGAAACCAACAACCTGATTCGCATCCGTCACACTGTGCGTTTGATAGCCCTTACGCATGAGCATCCGCGACAGCAAATGTAGATTTTCCACACGGTCATCGACAAGAAGCAGGGTTGCCATCCATGAAGTTGCAAATGAGTCAGGTCGATCAGTCATAGCTTACAGTTGGGTGGGGAAGGGGGGAAGAGGCAAGAGGGGGAAGAGGTGGGGGACCCGAGACAACGTCGGGGTGTACCGCAAGTGACACGCCTTCGGCCAGAGGTACGGGGGTGACGAGGTTCTCCCTAGCGTCAAAACCCTGGGGAGAAAGAATCATGCGAAAACGCTGTTAGACGGTCCCTTTCTGTGGCAAGGTAAAACTAGACATGCCCATCAAACGACTTCTGGCTTACCGTAACGAGCTGCATCGGACTCATGCAAACATTGCCTACTCAATCCCCCAACGACGCCAGCAACGGCTCATCCTCAGACCTAGCCGCTGCCTTTGAGACCACCATTCGTCGCCGAAACACTCGTCCTGTTCCCGTCGGTAGCGTCACCATTGGCGGTGGACATCCCGTGGTCGTTCAGTCGATGATTAACGAGGACACCATGGACGTAGATGGGTCTGTGGCCGGGATTCGGCGGCTTCATGAAATTGGCTGCGAAATTGTCCGGGTCACGGTTCCAAGTATGGCTCATGCCAAAACCCTAGCCCAGATTAAACAGAAACTGCGGGAGACCTATCAAGATGTTCCCCTGGTGGCTGACGTACACCACAACGGCATGAAAATTGCCCTGGAAGTGGCCAAACATGTGGATAAAGTCCGCATTAACCCTGGATTGTACGTGTTTGAGAAGCCCAAAAGCGATCGCAACGAGTACACCGACGAGGAATTTCAGGAGATTGGCGATAAAATTCGCCAAACCCTCGAACCGCTGGTTATTTCTCTGCGAGACCAGAACAAGGCGATGCGGATTGGGGTCAATCATGGTTCCCTCGCCGAACGAATGCTCTTTACCTATGGTGATACCCCCGAAGGGATGGTCGAATCGGCCCTAGAGTTTATTAAAATTTGCGAGTCTCTGGAGTTCTATAATCTGGTCATTTCCCTCAAAGCCTCTCGGGTTCCTGTCATGTTGGCGGCCTATCGTCTCATGGTTCACCGCATGGATGAGTTAGGGATGGACTATCCCTTGCATTTAGGGGTCACCGAAGCCGGAGATGGTGAGTATGGCCGCATTAAGTCCACCGCCGGGATTGGAACCCTGTTGGCTGACGGAATTGGCGATACGCTGCGGGTGTCTCTCACGGAAGCCCCGGAAAAGGAAATCCCCGTTTGCTATAGCATTTTGCAGGCTTTGGGATTACGCAAAACCATGGTTGAGTATGTGGCCTGTCCCTCTTGCGGCCGGACGCTGTTTAACCTCGAAGATGTCCTGCGCGAAGTGCGTGAGGCCACTCAGCATCTGACGGGGTTAGATATTGCGGTCATGGGTTGTATTGTCAATGGCCCCGGTGAGATGGCTGATGCTGATTATGGCTATGTGGGGAAACAGCCGGGCTTTATTTCTCTCTATCGGGGTCGTGATGAGATTAAAAAGGTCCCCGAAGCCCAGGGTGTGGCGGAATTGATTAACTTGATTAAAGCTGATGGCCGCTGGGTTGACCCCTAAGGGCCACAGGTTAGATGAGTCAAACTCAGGGTCAAATCCAGAATCCCCAAATTCTACATTGAGGGTTGGTGGTGCGGGAGAACCCGGTGTCTGCTGGATGTGGAGATTTCGATCTGAGATCTCTGGTCCGCCGGGTTCTTCGTTTGAGCGATGATTGAGACCCATCTGGGGGGAGGAGGACGGTTTCTGAGTAGGAGCGGGGTGGCGATCGCCAAAATTTGATTGTGTTACAGTAGGCCCAACAGCATCCAGACATATCTTTTACATTTTTTCACACTCTTGAAGTTAAGGCAGATCGACATGGCAACTCGTGGGTTGGTCGTTGGCGCAACCGTCGTCATGCTCAGCACAGTGACGATTATTGGTGCCGGCATTCATTTAAAAGGACAGGCATTTTTCCAGGATAGTCCCAAAGAACTGGTGGATGAGGTCTGGCAAATTATTGATAAGAACTACGTCGATGCGACCTTTAACCAGGTGGATTGGCGGGCGGTTCGCACGGAATATCTCGATCGCTCCTACGACTCCCCAGAGATGGCCTATGATGCGATTCGAGAGATGCTCGAACAACTCGAAGATCCCTATACGCGCTTCATGGACCCCGATGAGTTCCGCAGTATGCAGATTGATACGTCCGGGGAACTAACCGGGGTCGGGATTCAATTGTCTCAGGATGAAGAGACGGGAGAATTGATTGTAATTTCTCCGATTGAAGAAACCCCTGCTTTTGAAGCCGGGATTCAATCTCAGGATGTGATTACCCAGATTGATGGTCAAAGTACCGAGGGGATGGATATCAATGAGGCGGTTAACCTGATTCGGGGTCGCATTGGTACTGAGGTGGTGCTGACGATTCGTCGGGGAGAACGAGAAATCGACTTTCCCATCACTCGCGATCGCATTGAAATTCATCCGGTTCGTCATAGTTTGAAGGACGATTTACCCGGAGGAGTCGGCTATATTCGTCTGACTCAGTTTAGCCAGTTGGCCGCCGATGAGATGCGCACGGCCATTCAAGAGTTGGACGATGAGGGTGTTGAAGGATTTATCTTGGATTTGCGATCGAACCCCGGTGGCCTGTTACAAGCAAGTATTGAGATTGCCCGGATGTGGTACGACGAAGGGGATATTGTCTCGACGGTGAACCGCCAAGGGGTGGCCGAAGTGCAACGGGCCAACGGTCGCGCTTTGACGGATAAACCCCTGGTCGTCCTGATTGACGGTGGTTCAGCCAGTGCGAGTGAGATTCTCTCGGGGGCCTTGCGAGATAACGATCGCGCAACTCTCGTGGGAACGACCACCTTTGGTAAGGGGTTGGTGCAATCGGTGCGTCCCGTCGGAAATGGGTCCGGCTTAGCGGTCACCATTGCCCGTTATCTGACTCCTGACGGCCTTGATATTGATAAGGAGGGGATTCCTCCAGATGTTGAAGAGGAGATTTCTGAGGAGGTGCGTGAGGAGATGCGTATGGACCGCACCCTAATCGGTAGCGAAAAAGACCCCCAATATGTCCGCGCTTTAGAGGTCTTGCAGGAGCGCATTACGGCGGCTAATGAGGAGGAAACCACCAGTCTTGCTCCGATGTCGGTCCAGTAGGGTTGCGGTTTTAACGGCTCGTTTTAACGGCTCGTTTTAACGGCTCAATAGATGCGATGAATACGATGATCGGCTTCTAGGGTAACGACTAGGGCCGATTTGGCTGTGGGGGCTAACAGTGGGGTGATAAAGAGTTCTGGATGTAAGGCTTTCCAGAAGTATTCGACGAACTCTCGCACCTCTTCATCGGAGAGTCCGGCGTTCCCCTGGGCGATCGCCTCATGTTCGGCCTGAAGTCGCCAGCGTTGACTGAGGCGATAATCGACGGGAGACAGGACCATGAGGCGATCGCAACAGTCCCAAAGGGGTAAATACTCCTCTAAGCGGCGGTTACAATCACGGGCGAAGGCTTTGTCAGCCTCGCTCACGATAGGCGGGGGAGGGTCGTCAAAGCGACTCGGATCAACGGGGTCAACCCCCACAAACCAGCCTTCAAAGAGGATAATCTCGGCACCTTCGATGAGTTCCGGGTCCGTGCGATCGCCATCTCCAGCAAACGCCGACTTATCAAAGCGAGGAACACTCACCCTCGCCGCTCCCTGACGCAACTGCTGCAACACCTCCAGTCCGAGATCCACATCATGGGTTCCTGGGGGACCGCGACGAATCAGCCGGGGATCTTCGGCTTTGAGTCGTTGTCGCTCCGCGTGGGATTTATAGAGGTCATCGAGGGACAATCCTACGGTGCGATAGCCCAAATGCTCTAAAATCAGGGTCAAGCTGGTTGCTAAGGTCGTTTTTCCAGTCCCTTGCCCCCCTAAAATCCCCTGCACGATGGGTCGAGGCGACTGTTGCCTCAATGATGCCAATTGCAGGGCTAGAGGCAGCCAAAATCGCCAGAGAGTGGGCAGTATGGACCCATTTTGAGCCTGGAGGGGGAGACGAGAGCCGAGGCGATCGAGGACATCTCTCAACAGCAGCAACCGTTGCTGAATCGGTTCAACTCCCGGCTCTCGTGTGAGTCCCAAGGCGTTGGCTCGTTCAGGGTCTCGCCACTCCCAGTCCGTCAGGCTTGAACAGAGAGCCATGTCTAGGGAGCCGCTGTCCTGAAGCTGGGTCAGGGCGCGATCGAGTTGGCGGGTGAGATCACTCATCAAAAGGTTTGGGCGATGGCTTAAGACCCCAACTTAAAGGCTTCTACAAACAGACTATACACCAAACCGACTTTGGTGGCGCTGAGGGTGTCAGAGAACAATGAAGATTGCCGTAGGCGACCATAAATCAGCCAATTGACGGCTTCAGTTAACAGTAACACTAGGAAAGCGACTGTCATGTCTAAGAAGGCCTTTTGTCCGGCGATGGTCGAGATCGCGTTACCGAGAAAGTAGCCAAACAGGAAGCCAATAATTGTTAAGGAAGTACGCCGCCAAGGGTTACGCGCCCAAGTGGTCAAGCGGGCTAACAGCACGTCGAACAGCCGATTCAGACGGGTATTTTGCACAAGATACTCCTCTCAACGCAGACGGGTTACGGAGACGGTGGCTGATTATCATGACTTAGACCAAATCAAAGATTTGGGCAATAAACCAAGCATAGAAAATCACAAACAGATACCCTTCCCAGCGGGTAATCTGTTTATCTTGCACCACAAAGAACATCAAGATTGTACCACAGAGCATTTCGAGTAACCCTTCAATTAGGGTTGTTTTGGGGATAATGAGTGCGCCAAAAAAGCGAGGAACAGCCATCACCACCAAGGCGTTAAAGATGTTTGACCCCAGAACATTCCCCACAGCAACGTCATAGCTGCCCCGTTTGACACAAACCAGGCTCACACTCAGTTCAGGGAGGGAGGTTCCCAATGCTAAGACACTGACCGCGATAATTTCTTTGCCGATGTTGAGCAATTCTGACAACGCAACGACCGATTCAACGGTGTATTTAGCCCCGAAGTAGATGAAAACAACACTAATAATTAATAGTAGCAGGGCTTTGAAGGGGAAGGTCTGCTTCTCCGATGAGTTATCGGCCGAGTTACTGGCTGAGGTATCGGCTGAGGTATCATCCCCATCCGACTGAGTGGACGGCGTTGATAGCGGTACTCCTTGGGGTTCAGAAGGACGATCTGAGACTCCCGCATCAACAGCCGCCGCGCCGACAGAGGCTTCAACTTGGGTTTCAAGGGGGTTCGTTACGGCTAAAGTTCCACCACCAATATCACCTTCCGAGGTGGTGGTGGTATAAACCAAATAGACACCATAGGCCAGCAGGCATAAGATGGCTTCACCGATGGAGTATTTGCCGGTAAAAAGCATCAAAGCGAGTAGAAATGAAGACCCGACAAATAGGGGTAAATCAACACTGGTTAGATCATATTTAAGATCCATTTTTCCGGCGACAATGGCAGCCACCCCAGTAATGAGAAAAATATTGGCAACATTAGAGCCGATCACGTTACCGAAGACGATTTCCGATGATCCCTCCTGCACGGCGGTAATCGAAGACATCAATTCCGGGAGGGACGTCCCCACCGAAACAATGGCAACCCCAACGATAAATGGGGACAGTCGTAGAAAAAATCCTAACGTTTCCGATGAGTCGATAAACCAGTCTGATGCCTTAATTAGCACAAACAAACTCACCGCAAATATGCCTAACCAAGTGAGTAATTCTAACATTTTAAAATTTAAAGGATCTCCAACCTTTAATATAACGCCAAAATACACCAAAATAGCGACGAGCGCTAAATTCAGCCCGACGCTCGCCATGAAGATTTATGAACAAGCGGCCTCCTAAAGAGATTGAAAACTGCCGCGTTTGGGGGCCACTTCAGGAGGACGACTCAGCGTCTGATTCTGGGGTTGAGGCCGGATTCCGTGGCTTGTTGGACACACTAAAGGCGCGAAAATGTTGGGCTTGCTGTTCGATGCGGGCCGCGAGGCGATCGCAGACGAGATGACACAACTCAAAGGTGAGTTCATCCTCAACGCAATAGTAAGCTGAGGTTCCTTCAGTGCGTCGGCTAAGGATACCCGCTTGTAGCATCACTTTCAGATGCTTAGAGACATTGGCCTGACTGGTTTTGGTGGCCTCAACCAGGTCCTGCACGCATCGCTCCTCATCGCGAAGCAGGTTCAAAATTTTCAGACGCATCGGTTCGCTGAGAATACTAAAATACTCAGCGACGTGTTTGGTAACTTCCTGGGGGATAGGCTGCTGCACAGGTTTAATCGGAGTGAACACCAACGGGGGAAACAGAATTAGACTCCCGAGGGGGGAATCTCACGAGACGAGAGTTAAGACAAAAGGCAAGACTTACGCCGGTAAGACGCGCATTAAGGGCTGATTATACTCAACGGGTTCACCGTTTTCGACTAGGATCTCGATCACCTCGCCCGTCACCTCAGACTCGACCTCATTCATCAGCTTCATAGCCTCAATGATACAGACCGTTTGCTGACTTGAGATGCGATCGCCCACATCGACAAAAGGCGGCTCATCCGGGGCCGGCGCACGGTAAAAGGTTCCCACCATCGGCGAGACAATTTCGACCCATTTGGCCGCCGAGGGAGGAGGCGTCGGAGACGAGGGCGTCACTGGGGTATCCGCTGTCGGCGATTCCGCCGCCGGAACCGGTTGCGGGAGCGTCATCATCGGCGCGGCGGCTGACACCACCCCCGATTCTTTGCGAATCGTCAGTTCTAAATCGTCATTCTTGAGTGTGAACTCAGAAATATCGGTTCCCTCTAAAGCCGCGATCAGTTCGCGGAGTTGGTTAAAATCCAATTGCACTGTTTTTTATCCGTTCGTTTGAAAAGCTGTATCTGCACGATATTGAGGCAAGGTTGCCCAAGAGTGCAACCTTTCCCCGTCGAGCAAAACTACTCCCGCCCCAAATAGCTATCGTTGCGGGTGTCAATTTTAATCCGTTCACCAATGGAAATAAACAGAGGTACCATCACCTGAGCGCCCGTTGACACAGTGGCGGGTTTGGTTCCTCCCGTCGCCGTATCCCCTTTGACACCTGGATCGGTTTCGGTGACTTCTAAGACAACTGAGTTGGGCAGTTCCACCTCAATCACCTTGTCATTCCAATAGACCACGTTAACATCCATCCCCTCGGACAGATATTTGGCACCTTCACCAATCTGTTCAGGGGCTAGGCGTGTTTCTTCATAGGTTTCCATGTCCATTAAGACAAAGGCCTCGCCTTCTCGGTAGGTATGTTGCATCACCCGTTTATCGAGAATGGCTTGGGGAACCGTCTCGGCGGCGCGGAAGGTGCGTTCGACAACACTCCCACTGTGCGCGTTTTTCAGTTTGGTGCGGACAAAGGCAGATCCTTTACCGGGCTTTACGTGCAGAAATTCCACCACACGCCAGACTTCACCGTCAAGTTCAATGGTGGAGCCTGTTCTAAAATCGTTTGAGGAGAGCATGAATCTCAATCCGTGCAGAACAATCGGCAACCTATTTTACATCTGTGCGGTTCGTTTGCCCTATTGGGGGGGGAGAAGGCAAGAGGCAAGAGGCAAAAGAAGGGAACAGGGAACACCGGAACAGGGAACAGGGAACAGAAGGCAAGAGGCAAGAGGCAAGAGGCAAGAGGCAATAGGCAAGAGGCAAGAGGCAAGAGGCAAGAGGCAATAGGCAATAGGCAAGAGGCAAGAGGCAATAGGCAAGAGGGAACGCCGGAATAGGGGGAACCCAGCCTTAATCCTTGCTGGGAGGAGAGGGTGGGCTTTTGTGAATGAATAATTAGGACGTTTGAAGTGTCTGAACTTTATCCATATAGAGAATTACACTTTCTTTTAACGTCTATCTTGGATTGTCTATTGCTTTAAAAATCGTCGAGAATTTCCACGTCGTCGGGAATCTCGACCTCCATTTGTTCCTGGAGAGATTTCCAACCCGGTTGCCATTGATTGCGGTTTTTCAGGACCTTGGCATTGAGCCAAAAGCGGACTTGTGAATCACACGAGGCCATGAGTTCGGCGAAGACAAAGCCGGCTTCGTTCTTGCGACTGACGACCTGAAAATGTCGCCAGCCCCAGGTTTTCTGCATGGCTGTCCATTTTGAACCGAGCAGGTGGGGGAACTTCTGCGTTCTCTTAGCCATCATTGCGGATTCTTCTCGACTTGCGTGCTAAAAATTTAGCAGCGAAGACGCCGCCGATAAAACCAAAGAGATGGCCCTCCCAGGAAATTCTGGGATCTCCGGGGAAAATGCCCCAAATCAGGCTGCCATAGAAGAACATCACGAGGAGCGAGAGGGCAATCGAGGGTAAGCTACGTTCAAAGAGTCCATGAAGCAACAGAAACCCTAAATAGCCAAAGATGACGCCACTGGCCCCGATGTGGATTCCCGCTGAGCCAAAAAACCAGATTCCTAAGCCACTAACGAGCGTGGCGATGAGGGTTACCCAGAGAAAATGACGAGTGCCGCGAATGAGTACCAGCCAGCCTAAGACGAGGAAGGAGATGGTATTTGAGAGAATGTGGGCAAAACTGCCGTGAAGAAAAGGCATCAAGACAATTCCCCGCAGGCTGTTGGGGTTGCGGGGAGAGACTCCGAAACTGTTGAGGGAACCGGCAAAGAGAAATTGATTGATGAGATGAACGCCCCACATGACGGCGAGGAAACTGCCGAGAATGAGAATGTGGCGTTTCAGGTCTCGGGCCAGTTTCTTGCTGCTACTCTCTTGACTCATCCTAATAACGGGGTGATGGGTTGGGGGATTACGATCGCTCACTCCAGGATAACAGGTTCATCGGTTGGCGATCGCCAGCTACAGAGTTGAGCAAAAAACGGTACAATACGAACAATTGTGAACTTAGTCATCTCAGTTCACCAACATCTGCAAGAACATCTGAACGGTATCATTAAGGCATCAATTATGGAAACCCTGGCACTCACAAAAGAGAACGTCGAAAAAGTGTTAGACGAACTGCGTCCTTACCTGATGGCGGATGGCGGCAACGTCGAGCTGATGGAGATTGAAGGTCCCATCGTCCAACTACGCCTCCAAGGTGCTTGTGGCTCTTGCCCCAGTTCAGCCATGACGCTGAAAATGGGCATTGAACGTCGCCTGCGGGAATATATCCCCGAAATTGCCGAAGTCGAACAAGTCATGTAACTTGGCGGGTTTGATCTCGACCTCCAGTAGCCGAAGACGAGTTCTTCGGCTTTTTGATGTGGGATTGATGTTGGAGGGGCTGTTTCCTGTGCGACATCTCGGATGGCGATCGCCCTGATACAATCACCCTGAAGGTTCCCGTCACGGCCACTCAGGAAATCAGGAAAAGTATGTCACATCCTCTTTACGTTGCCTTTGTCTGGCACCAGCACCAGCCGCTCTACAAAAGTCGGGCGGCGAGTACCCCCGATTGTGAACAGTATCGCCTGCCCTGGGTGCGTTTGCATGGGACGAAGGACTATCTGGATTTGGTGTTACTCCTCGAACAGTTCCCGAAACTGCACCAAACCGTTAACCTGGTTCCATCCCTGATCTTGCAGATTGAGGATTATATTTCCGGTAAAGCCCTCGATCCCTATCTCAAACTCTTACTCACGCCCCTAGAGCAACTCAGCCGCGAGGAACACCAGTTTATCCTGGAACGATTTTTTGATGCCAATCACCATACGTTAGTTGACCCCCATCCACGCTATCGAGAACTCTATGGCCAGCGGCAAGAACAAGGAATCGCTTGGTGTTTAGAGAATTGGCAAGATCGCGATTATGGGGATTTACTAGCCTGGCATAACCTGGCTTGGATTGACCCCCTATTTTGGGATGATGCCGAAATTGCCACTTGGCTCAAACAGGGGCAGGACTTTAGTTTAGGCGATCGCCAACGCATCTTCTCCAAACAAAAGCAGATCCTCAGCCGCATCATTCCCCAACATCGCCAGATGCAGAAGTCGGGACAGTTGGAGGTGATGACAACGCCCTACACTCATCCCATTTTGCCCCTGTTAGCCGACACCAACGCCGGCCGCGTCGCGGTTCCTGAGATGGAACTTCCTCAAAGCCGCTTTCAATGGCCCGACGATATCCCTCGCCATCTCCATAAGGCCTGGAAATTCTACTGCGATCGCTTCGGCCAAGAACCCCGTGGCCTCTGGCCCTCAGAACAGTCCGTCAGCCCCGCCATTTTGCCCCATATCGCCCGCCAAGGCTTTAACTGGATTTGTTCCGATGAAGCGGTGTTAGGGTGGACCAAACAGCATTTCTTCCACCGAGATGGAACGGGCAATGTCTTTGAACCCGAACTCCTCTATCGTCCCTATCGCCTCAAAACCGAGGCCGGAGATGTGGCCATTGTCTTCCGAGATCACCGCCTCTCAGACCTGATTGGCTTTACCTACAGTTCCATGAATCCTCGGGCCGCGGCCAGCGATCTCGTGGGCCATCTCGAAGCCATTTCGCGATCGCTCACCCGCGACCAAGACAACACCACCTTAGAGAAACCCTGGCTCGTCACCATCGCCCTCGACGGCGAGAACTGCTGGGAATACTATCAACAAGATGGCAAACCCTTCTTAGAAGCCCTCTATGGCACTCTCAGCAAACAAACTGGCATCAAACTGGTCACGGTTTCAGAATTTCTCGATCGCTTCCCCCCCACAGAAACCCTCCCCAGTGACGCACTCCATAGCGGGTCCTGGGTCGATGGAAGTTTCACCACCTGGATTGGCGACCCCGTCAAGAACAAAGCCTGGGATCTTCTCAGCCAGGCCCGTGAAACCCTAGCCAATCACCCAGAAGCCACAGAAGAGGCCAATCCTGAAGCCTGGGAAGCTCTCTATGCAGCGGAAGGTTCCGATTGGTTCTGGTGGTTTGGTGAGGGACATTCCTCGGATCAAGATGCCATGTTCGATCGCCTCTTCCGAGAACATCTCGGGGCCTTATACAAGGCTTTAGGTGAACCCATCCCTGATAACGTTAAACATCCCCTAGAAGTCCATGAACGCAAAGGGGATATGCGCCCCCAAAGCTTTATCCATCCCATCATTGACGGTGTGGGCGATGAACAAGATTGGGATCACGCGGGACGTATTGATGTGGGCGGGTCCCGAGGAACCATGCACCGCAGTAGTCCGGTTCAGCGGCTCTGGTACGGCTTAGATCACCTGAATTTCTATCTACGCTTAGACTTCAAAACCGGCATTGAACTGGGCCAAGATTGCCCGCCGGAACTGCATTTGTTCTGGTACTATCCCCAGCAAACCATGCACACCAGCCCAGTGCCGTTACGGGAACTCCCCAGTCAGCCGCCTCTGAACTACCGCTTTGCCACGCATCTGACGGTGAACCTCCTCAGTGAGACCTTCCGAATGCAGCAGGCGACGGAACACGATCGCTGGGCGGCCCGCAATAGCCGCGTCAAGGTGGCCATCAATGAGTGTTTAGAGTTGGCGGTTCCTTGGGCCGATTTACCGACGGAACCGGATTGGAATTTACATTTAGTCCCAGTCCTCGCCGAACAGGGAACCTTCCGAGAATTGGTTGTTGAGGATGGGTTGATTCCGATGACGATGCCGTAAGGGGAAGGGAAGAGGCAAGAGGCAAGAGGCAAGAGGCAAGAGGCAAGAGGCAAGAGGCATAACCCACCCCAAACCCCTCCCAAGAGGGGATGGTAAGAGGCAAGGGGCATAACCCACCCCAAACCCCTCCCAAGAGGGGATGGTAAGAGGCAAGAGGTAAGAGAAGGGAATAGGGAACCCTGGAACTGGGGCGTACCTTTAGGGTCGCCCTTTTTTTGCAAGAATCTGTCGGAGGATGGGTAAGACCTTGCGACTGCGGTGGGGGTCAAGGGTGGCGCTGCTGGGCTGCTGGGGCGGTTCCTCCTTGATATGGAGTCCGGGGACATCGGAGATGACTTTCATGCCGATTTGGCGGCGTTCTGCCGGGCTGAAGGGGGCAAAACTGCGGTGTAGGAGGGGTAGAACGGCGAGGAAGCGGTCTTCGGGGAGCGATCGCACCCATTGGTCAATTAGCCCTAAGAGGCGATCGTCGTGAACGAGGAGCAATCCACTGCCTTGTAGGAAGCCTTCGAGCCAATGGCCGGTGTCATCGAGGTTGTCTGGTTGGCTGAGGACCCAGCCGAGATGTTGGCTGACGCGATCGCGGCTTAGATATTGGGCATCCAATAACAGACGACAACTTAAACCCGCCAAGAGACTGGCACTATCCGGGGCGTTCAGGATGGTCTCTAGGCTGTTGAGCCAACGGGATGGATGGGGACAGTCGGGGAGTTGGGCGATCGCCCCGTGGGCGGTCAGGATAGCCTCGGCAAGCTGACGGGCGGCGGTGGGGTTGAGATGACGGCAGGCGGCACGAAGGTTGAGGCAACAGCGTAGGATGAGGCGATCGCAGATGGGTTGGATGACTGTGGCGTCGGTTTGTTGCAGGTTGCGATAGCGTAAAATCCCCACCAGGGGCGGTAAGGCGGCGGCTAATTGGCTGAGATCTTGGGTCTGGCTGGCGACGGTTTCTAGGCGATCGCGAATGCCGCTGATGGCTTGGGGGAGATTGGCCCGGAAGAGGCGATCGAGGAGGGCGGCTAAGGGCGGCAGATGGTCGATGGCCTCGGCTTCGGACTGACTGTAGGCGTTGGCGGCGGTTTCGAGGCTACTGCCCCAGATACAGCGTTGAATTAACTGGACATCGAGGCTCGGTTGCCATTGCAGATGCCAAAGTTCTCGGAAAGTCCCTAGGCCGGGATTTCCTTGCCGGCTGGCCCAGGAAATCCCTAATAATCCTAGTCGGTGAAACAGTTGCGATCGCTGGTTATCGCGGGGACGGCGTAGATCTAAGTCTAAGACGGTGAGATCGCTGCTAATCTCCAGATGCAACTGTTGGGCTTGTTGCCGTAAATCTTGTTGTAGGGGGGTTGTTGGGGTGTTGTGGGGGACTTGGCCGAGGCGATCGCTAATTTCGAGGCGATCGCGCAGTTGAGAGGTCAGGGACGCTGAATCGGGGAGCATCACCGCTTGGGCTGCGTCTTGCAAGTCTTCGAGTCCGGGTTGGGGGCGATCGCGCAAGGCGGCTAAGGTGTTGGCCAGACGCACCGCATCAATCACCTCGGCGGTGGAGGCTAAATGTCCTAACTCCCGCAAATGACCCGCCACCTGTGTTAGCCAGCCTAAGGCTCGCTGTTGCGGCGGCTGATGGCGAGTTTCCCAGAGGTAATGATACCAACCGGGGGCGGTCATTCCGGCTTTGTAACCACTGCCCGCCGCCAGTTGTCGATAACTCCAGGGAATCCAGGTGGCTTGAACTTCGGGTAACGGTTGGGGGAAGGGTTTTGATAATGACCCTGATAACGACTCCAATAACGACTCCAATTGAGTCCTGACGTCAGCCTCAGAGGGCATCACGGCTAAGGCGGGGCTATGCCAGGCCCCACAGACGACGGCTAGGCGATCTCGGGGAAAGTCCCGTTGAATTTGTTGTAAACGCTGTTGCATGGCGGCTTCTCGCAGGCGATCGCCGTCGGTGATGGTCGCCGTTTCCCGCAAAGCGGTCATCGCCTCTAGGATGGCGGTAAACTGCTCCTCGGACGGCTGGCGTTGTTCGATCAACTGGTCCCACCAGCGATCGCCATGAACCACTCCCGCCGCTTGAGCGAGTTCTTGAATCGGGTTAGTCGGTGTTGGCAGATGCGGTTGTCGTTGTTGCTGTTCCAGGGCAAAGTGATAGCACTGGGGTAAATCAAGCCAATGGATAGGAATCCCTGCTTTTAACCCATATTGCAAGGCTTGCCATTCGGGGCTAAACACCGTGAAGGGATAGTAAACCGAGGTTTGGGGTTGCTCTCGACTATAAATCAGTAACGCCACTGGAGGCTGAAGGTCTCGATTGGCGGCGAGGTGGGTTACGGGTTCCGCTTCTGGGGGTCCTTCGATGAGGATCTGTTGGGGTTGCCAACGGTGCAGGGCCTGGTGCAAACTTTGGGCAGATCCTGGGCCATGATGACGGATGCCAAAAATACGAGTGGGCATGGTCGAACAATGAAGAATTGACAGTGACTTATTACCGGTCGGAGGATATAAATATCAACATACCTATCGTTTTGTTAACGATATATCAAGGATTCTTAAATTTGTTATCCTGGACGTAGCCTCTGGAGTGATAAATTTGGCAAGTTCCTGCCCCATTTTACCGTCATAAATTCTAGGAATGAACGGTCAATCATAAACCAACTATCATCCCTCGGCAACGCGATTCAGACACCTCGTAAATCTGTGAGTTTAAAATGTTAACCCAAAAACCCCAAAAACTTGACAAAAGTCGTGGCTTGCGCTGGAAAGCAGCGGCGATCGCCGTTGTGTTAGGAACCATTCCAGTCATCGTTGTCGGTGCGATCGCCTATACCACCACCAACCGGTCTTGGCGCGAGCAAATTTTTAGCAACAAACAAGGCTATAGCAGCCAAGTTTCAGGAAAACTGAATCGATTTATATCAGAACGCTATGGTGATTTTTATGCCATTTCTCGTCTGCCAATTTTCACCAATCCTGAAATTGCGCTAGCCGCCAGCGCCCAAGACAAACAAGACTTTCTCAACACCATCGTTGAAGCTTACCAAATCTACGACAGTGTGGCTCTGTTTGATACCCAAGGACGACTGATGATTCGCTCAAGTGGCAGCGACACCACGACTCAGCTCGATGATGCAAGTATCCGCACTATTCTCGCTCAAGATCGGCCGTTAATTAGTCCTCCTCGTGTGGCTTCAACAACCGGAAAATTATCAGTCTATATTTCCGCCGCCATTCTCAACGCTGAAACAGGTAGTCCCATGGGGATTGTCCAGGCCCGATTTCCCGTCCGTGAACTTCAAGACCTAATTGTTGGTAGTGACAGCGACAACCAATATGTCCTCGATGCCCGAGGACGAATTTTTATCAGTAGCCAAGGGGAGAACGTCAACATCACCCGTTTTCAAAATGCTCCCTTAATTCAACAAGCACGACGTACAAATCAAGAGCAAGTCGGTATCATTCGCGATCCGAATCAAGAGTCTTACCTCATCGCCGTTGCACCGCTAACTCAAGGTCAACAGATGTTTGACCTCAACTGGATGGTAATTGTCGAAACAACAACCGAGAATGCGTTTGCCACCTCCAACAGTCTCCTACGCACCATCGGCATGGGAACCCTAGGAACCGCCGTTGTGGTGACCATTCTGGCGGTGGGGGTGAGCCTGATGATCACCGAACCCCTGATTCAACGCATCAGCGATGTGGTTAGAACCGTCGTCAGCGCCTCCTCAGAAATGGCCGCCACCGTCGAACAACAAGAGCGCAGCTTATCCCAGCAGGCGGCCTCGATCAGTGAATCCACCGCCATGATGGAACAACTGAGTCGCTCGGCGCAACGCTCGGCTGAACAGGCTCAAAGCGCCCAAGACCAAGCTCAGCACGTGCTACAACTGGCCAAGGATGGGGAAGTGGTGGTCGATCGCACCCTTGAGCGCACCACTGAACTCCAACAACGGGTGGCGGGTTTAGTCGAACAAATGGACAATCTCAACGAGCAGACTCGCCGCATTGGGACGATCTCCTCCCTGGTGAGTGACTTAGCCAATCAAACCAATATGCTGGCTCTCAATGCTTCAGTCGAGGCCGTTCGGGCCGGTGATGCGGGACGTGGCTTTGCGGTGGTGGCCTCGGAAATTCGCAAACTCGCCGATCAAAGTCGCCATTCTGCTGAGAAAATTGACACCCTCGTCGAGATGATCCAATCAGCCATTAACACCACCAGCAGCCTGGCCCAAGAGAGTACCAGTGCGGTCGGAGATACCACCGGCTTTGCTCATCAAACTGCTGAGAAGTTTATGGGAGTCAAAAATGCTATTCAGAAAATTGCGGTAGGATCTCAGCAAATTGCCGCCAATGCTCAACAACAGGCTCGGGCCATTGAACAGCTGACTGAGGCGATGACCGCTCTCGACTGTGGGGCCAATGAAACGGCTAGCAGTATTAGCCAAACTCGCGCTGGGAGCCAACATCTCAATGATGCGGCGGTCTCACTCCAAAAAATGGTCTAGACTCTCAGCTCACCCCGGTCTCAAGATGCGGCGCTTTCGCACAAATCGCTCAGCAAGCTAGGCTAAGCTGTTAGACATTGCCGATTTTCCCTTAACCTCATGCCCCTATTGTTCGCCGCCACGACGGGTTTTCAGCTCAGTGACGCCTTTTTTGCCTTTGTCATTGCCGCGATTTTGCTGTTGTTGGGCCGTGTCATTCGCCAAAAGCTACAGATTCTACGACAGCTTTATATTCCTAGTTCTATTGTTGCAGGACTGTTGGCTCTACTCCTCGGACCGCAGGTGTTGGGACAGTTGATGTCCCCGGAATCGCCGTTGGCTGAAGGACTATTCGCGCCGACGATTCTCCAGGTCTGGCGGGAATCTCCGGGGGTTTTTATTAATGTGGTGTTTGCAACGCTATTTTTGGGGGAAATTTTGCCCGCGCCTCGGGAGATTTGGCGCAAGGCGGCGCCTCAGGTGGCGTTTGGTCAAACGTTGGCCTGGGGACAGTATGTGGTGGGGTTATTACTGGGATTGCTGGTGTTAACGCCGGTGTTTGGGTTATCGCCGATTGCGGGAACGTTGATTGAGATTGCGTTTGAGGGGGGCCATGGAACGGCGGCGGGAATGGCGGACACCTTGACGGAGTTGGGATTTCCTGAGGGGGGAGATTTGGCGTTGGGGTTAGCGACGATTGGGATTGTCTCGGGGATTGTTTCGGGGATTGTCTTGGCGAATTGGGGACGACGCAAGGGATTGATTCGCTCGGCTCGTCTTGAACCGGATGCTACGGCGGAGGTGTATGGGGTGGAGCGGGAGCATCCTGATGTTTTGGCGGCTCGCAAGCGGTTGACGTCGGATTTATTGATTGATCCGATTTCTCTGAATTTAGGGTTTGTGGGCCTGGCGATCGCCTTCGGCTGGCTTATCCTAGAGGCGCTTAAAGCTTTTGAGCAACTGACTTGGGGAGGAGAGGGCGGCGTGACGATCTTAGGCTATATTCCTCTGTTTCCGATGGCGTTGGTGGGGGGAATTTTGGTGCAGTTGCTGTTGCGACGGTTGCGGTTGGACCCTCTGGTGATGCGATCGCTGATGGAGCGAATTGGCGGGGTGGCGTTGGATATTACGATTATTACGGCTCTGGCCTCGATTTCTCTGACGGCGTTGGGGGCGAATTTGGTTCCGTTTGCGTTGTTGGCGTTGTTGGGGATTACGTGGAATGTGCTGGCGTTTATAATTTTGGCGCCGAAAATGTTACCGGAGTTTTGGTTTGAGCGGGGTTTGGGTGATGTGGGCCAGTCGATGGGGGTGACGGCGACGGGAATTTTGCTGTTGCGGATGGTTGATCCTCAGAACCGTTCGGGGGCGTTTGAGAGTTTCGCCTACAAGCAACTGTTTTTTGAGCCGATTGTAGGGGGAGGGCTGTTTACGGCGGCGGCCCCGGTGTTGGTGGTGCAGTTGGGGGCTGTGGGGACGTTGCTACTGACGAGTGGGTTATTGCTGTTTTGGCTGGCGTTTGGCCTGTTGGTGACGGGACGGCGATCGCGACGACCTCTCGGAGAAGGCTAATGGAAGGCTAATTCACGGATCGCTAAATGCACTCCTTCTGAGCTGCGCTGGGCCTGTTCTTGTCCTGTACTAAATCTGTACTAACAAAGTACGAATAATGTACTCAACTCGTACTGTAACTGCTGTGGCTCTAACGCTTGTTAATCAAGGCTTTTCAGTATTCTAAAAAAAAATAAAATATTTCCTGCAAATCAGGTGTTTGTCTTGGGAAAAACATGTTTTAATCGAGACAGATGGGTTCTAGGGTTAACTTATGTATTGGACGACTTTACTTTTGGCGGCAACCTACGCCGCGATGGTTGCTTTAGTACTGTTCTCGGTGCAAAAGCGGGTTTTCCGCAATGCTGGCGTAAAGCTGACCACGAAAACCGTGGGCCGCATTCGCTAGCGGTGATAGCTGTTTGGCGCGATCGCCGCTGCTGTCTCACTCCAACCGGTCAGATGATGGTTCGCCATTGAGTCTGACCGGTTTATGATTGGGGTTAAACCCAAAACTCCCCTCTCCCCTCGTGCCATGGCTCCCTCCCCTCTCCCCTCGTGCCATGGCTCCAGCCATGACACGAACTCCCCCTCGTGCCATGGCTCCCTCCCCTCTCCCCTCGTGCCATGGCTCCAGCCATGACACGAACTCCCCCTCGTGCCATGGCTCCAGCCATGACACCAACTC
>NZ_JAWOCL010000201.1:0-21761 GCF_046483825.1 Sodalinema sp. | reverse complement strand
TGACGTCACAAGTTCCCTCAAATAATAGTCCATTATCGGGTCAAATACGTTCTCGACTATTACTGTTTTTCTTGGTCTGTACCATTGCTCTAACGGGCTATACTCTCGCCCTTCAACATAGTTGTAATCCGATTATTGATTGGGCAACTAACCAGCAAGTTATTCGTGATCAATGCAAAAATCCTCCCCCTGCTGACAAGATTCGGGTTTCTATTGAACCCTCATCAGTAAGTGTTGCAGTCAATAGCCATGCAAAAGTTAAGGCGATTGTAAAAGGACAAGGAAGTGCCAATGCAGGAGTTGATTGGAAGTCAGAAAATACTAAGATTGCTCAAGTCGATGACAATGGAATCGTAACTGGGATAAAAACAGGAAACACTCAGATTGAGGCTCGCTCAGTCAACGATGCCAATCAAAAGGCTGTCGCGGAGGTGTATGTTACCGAGGGAAATGGAGGATGTTCCCCTCAAGCGGCGGTCGCGATTGGAACTGTCGTAACCATCGGAACAGCCGTCTTATTGGTTCCCCCTCCCATCGCCTTTGGGGTGGGAAGTGCAGCGGCGACTGGACTCTGTTGGCTGATTGATAAGGTCAATTAAAACTCTTCCTGAAACTCATCCTAAACTCTATTGGAGAAAAACTCATGAATGACTCAGATAAAATTTTGGGAATCCCGAAAAGTTTAGCAAAAATTATTGGAGGATTGGTGATATTTTTGGTGATTACCAGTTTGCTATCTAGCCAAATTTGCATCTTTTCAACTTGTACGGGAGGTCCGACTTTTACTCCAGAAATGTTGATTGGTGGAGCGGTGACCTTGATTTTAATGAGTATGTTTCCGATTTCTATCGGTCCAGCCTTATTGTCGGGTCTTGGGGTCTGGTTTGTGCTGCAAAATCTAGGTTGGCTCCAGATGCTTTAGTCTCACGTTAATTCCTTGCTAATTCTGGTATTTATTCCATGAAAACTGCCATTAAAATCCAGAACCTGTCGAAGACTTATGTTATCAATAAGCAAAAACAAAAGGTTTTAGATAACGTTAATCTTGAGATTTTACCCGGTGAATTTATCTTGTTGCGGGGTGACAATGGTTCTGGCAAAACAACACTTGTCAATCTAATTTGTGGCTTGCAAGCTGCTGATGAGGGGTTAATTGAAATCTTTGGGAAATCCCCCAAAGACCCTCAAGCACATCTAAAGCTGGGGACGATGTTGCAACGAGCAAAACCCGTTGAAGGCTTGACCGTAAAAGAGACAATTCGCCTGTTTCAAAGTTATTATCCCAAGCCATTTGAGGTGAATGAAACGATTGAGCGATCGCGCCTAACGGGAAAACAAAATGATTACGCCACCAGTCTCGCTGGGGGTCAGGCTCAATCCCTTTATTTTGCTCTAGCTATTGTTGGAAATCCCGATATTTTGATTCTCGACGAACCGACGAATAACTTGAGTGTCGAAGCACGAGCGAATTTCTGGAAACAAGTGCGAGAGTTTGACCGCCAAGGAAAAACCATTTTGGCCATTAGTCACAGTGAACAGGATTGTGATGAGATTGCTGACTTGGTGACGCGGGAGTTGCGCTTGAGTAACGAGACTGGAGACGTAGAAGTTCAAGAATTTCCTCGCTATCAGGTGCTTCTCAACTATTGCACAGAGTTAGAGGCGGCGGCGAACGTTAAAGCTGAGTCAAGTTCAGACGCAACAACCTCGTCAACCTCTCAATCTGACCCTGGAAGCTTTAGCTTTAAAGCCTTTTGGGGACAGCTTTATGTGGAACTGCTGCAAAGCTTTCGTAAGGTTGATACGATTGTCGTCGGCTTAGGCCTGGCCATGGGGACTGGATTCTTCATTGAACAGAAGAACCCCGAGAAGTTTCAATCCCTGCTAGCCGCGTCTCTGGCGGCGCTAGTGATTTTTGTCTGTGTGAGTCAGTTTGGGGTTAAGATTGCTTCAGAGCGCGATCGCGGCTGGTTGAAGTTACTGCGCATCACTCCCCTGTCCTTTACAACCTATGTGGCGGCCAAAGTTGGGAACTTCCTCGTCTTGGCTTCCTTGATGACAGGATTAGCCTTTGTCAGTGGTTGGGGTGCGAGTCTGTTGAGTGAAACCAGTTCCTTCATGTGGGAACCCTGGATGTTTTACCTCAGTTTTATCCTGGTTCTCGGGGTGGTTCCCTTTGCAATTTTTAGCTTCAGCTTGGGATACCTGTTTAAAACTGAATCCTTGCAATGGGCCATTTTAGCCTTACTCGCCATCATGGCTGTTAGCTTTGGCTTCAATATCTCTCTCTTACTCCCTCAATCCTGGATTGCGGATATCGTTCTTGTCCTCCCCACCTATCACTACGGCCAACTCGTGGCCTGGATGGGAGAAATCGAACTCGGGAATGTATTCCGCTTTGACGGCTACCATTGGATTCATATCCTCTGGCTGCTGTGGTGGACCGTTGTGGCGGGGATGTTTGCGCGCTGGGTGTATCGTCGCGAACAACTCTCGGGATAGAGGATAATTTGGCGGGGCGATCGGCTACAATTTTGGCATGGATTTACTGCGATCGCTTCCCCTTGGACTCTATCTGGAAAAACCCACCACCTGGCTACATCGCCTCGATGCGCGAGTCAAACTGGCTTGGTTGATGAGTTTTCTGCTAACCCCAATTCTCGCGAACGAGGTTTGGCGACTGGGGTTAGTCGTGTTTCTGATTTTGCTGACCCTACTGGCGGGGATTCCGCTGCGAGTTTGGCGACAACAGATGGGATGGTTACTCTTTATCTGTGGCACAATTCTCATCGTGGGGTCCATTACCCCCGATGGCCTTCCCGATACCCATCAACCCCGACTTCCCAGGAACGAACTCAACTTCCCTCAGCAAGAGATGACCCCGCTTCCCGAGGAGTCTCGCAACCCCTGGTATAACCCCTTCGGCTGGGGAACAACGGAGGCTGAGACGGACACCTCAGCGGAGGACAATGCAGAAGACAACGAACTCCCTCAACCGACGGATTATCGCTACGTTCTCCTCGAACAACCTCCCCTGAGGGTGACTCGCCAATCCCTATCTCTTGCGGTTCGCATCAGTACCCTGCTGTTTACCCTCATCTACAGTACCAATCTCTATCTCTTGACCACCGCGCCAGAAGCCATTACCGATGGTTTAGAGGATTTGATGCAACCCCTACGCCGCTTTGGGGTTCCCGTGACGGAAATCGCACTCACCCTGACGCTGTCGTTGCGGTTTCTTCCCCTGGTGTTGGAAGAAATCCAGAATTTAGGCCGTTCCGTGCAAACTCGGGCCATCAATTGGAAAAAACTGGGGTTTCGGGGAACCGCTAAGATTTGGCTGATTGTCGCCGAACGGCTGTTGCAAAACTTGCTGCTGCGGGCCGAACAAATCTCGGCGGCGATGGAGGTGCGCGGCTTCACCAGTCCCAATCGTCATCGCGTCATTTGGCACGATGGACAGCTAAAATGGTTTGATAGTCTGGCGATCGCCCTGTTGGTTGCGGTCTGGGTCCTCCGTAGCCTCTGGGGTTGGGAAGCTTAACCATTACAGGCCCCCCAGAATATGTCAGAATGGACGATGCGCTATCAAAAGGCACTGTAAAGACGAATTGAGCTAGGAGCTGTTTCCGTGGAGTCTCGCTACACCCCCGCATCCATCGAAGCCAAATGGCAAACCATCTGGGACGAACAAGGACTCAGCGTCACCCCGGATGACCCGGACAAACCCAAGTTTTATGCACTCTCGATGTTTCCCTATCCCTCGGGAAATCTGCATATGGGTCATGTTCGGGTGTACACCATCACCGATGTGATTGCGCGACAGAAGCGGATGCAGGGATATCGCGTCTTAAACCCGATGGGGTGGGATGCGTTCGGACTTCCGGCGGAAAACGCCGCCATTCAACGGGGAGTCCATCCCGCGAAATGGACCTATCAAAATATTGACCAGATGCGTCAACAGCTTCAGAGTCTGGGGATTTCCTTCGATTGGGACAAGGAAGTAACCACCTGTTCCCCGGACTACTATCAATGGACGCAATGGATTTTTCTGCAATTTCTCAACGCCGGATTAGCCTATCAGAAAGAGTCGGCGGTGAATTGGGACCCCGTTGACCAAACGGTTTTGGCCAACGAACAAGTCGATAATGAGGGTCGGTCGTGGCGTAGTGGCGCGAAGGTGGAACGGAAACTGCTCAAACAGTGGTTTCTCAAGATTACCGACTATGCTGAAGCACTCTTGTCGGATTTAGATAGTTTGCCCGGTTGGAGCGATCGCGTCAAGTTGATGCAACAAAACTGGATTGGGAAATCCACCGGCGCTTATCTGGAGTTTCCCATTCTTGGAGACGACGGACAAGCGAGTGATAGCAAAATTGGCGTCTTCACCACTCGTCCCGATACCGCCTATGGGGTCACTTACGTGGTTTTGGCCCCAGAACATCCCCTGACGTTGCAAGTGACGACCCCAGACCGTCGCCAAGCGGTGGAAGCCTTCATCGACGAGGTCAGCCAACAAAGTGAAATGGACCGGACCGCCGAAGATAAACCCAAACGGGGGATTCCCACCGGAGGAACCGCCATCAATCCCTTTACCGGGGAAGACATCCCGATTTTGATTGCGGATTACGTTCTCTATGAATATGGAACCGGTGCGGTGATGGGAGTTCCGGCCCATGATAGTCGAGATTTTAAATTCGCCAGAGAGAACAACCTCCCAATTAAGGTGGTGATTGTCCCCGACGACGCGGACAACGCCGATATGGAGTTAAGCGAGGCCTACACGGACCCTGGGGTGATGGTGAACTCAGGACGCTTTGATGGAAACGCCTCGGAGAGAGGGAAACAGGCCATCATTGACTACGCCGAAGAGGAAGGATTCGGGAAGGCGCGGATTCAATATCGGCTGCGGGATTGGTTGATTTCCCGTCAACGCTACTGGGGTGCGCCGATTCCGGTGGTTCACTGTCCCAACTGTGGCGCGGTTCCGGTTCCCGAGGACCAACTCCCGGTTCAACTTCCCGAAACTGTGGAGTTTAGTGGGAAGGGACTTTCTCCCTTGGCGCAGTTGGAGGACTGGGTGAATGTTCCCTGTCCCACCTGTGGAACGCCGGCTAAGCGGGAAACGGACACGATGGATACGTTTATTGATTCCTCGTGGTATTTCTTGCGCTATCCCGACGCGCAAAATGAGACGGCGGCTTTTGATATTGAGACGGTGAACGATTGGCTTCCCGTTGACCAATATGTGGGAGGGATTGAACACGCGATTCTCCACCTTCTCTATTCTCGCTTCTTTACTAAGTTTTTGCGCGATCGCCTCAATCTCAACTTTAACGAACCCTTCCAACGGCTGTTAACTCAGGGAATGGTTCAGGGATTGACCTACAAAAACCCCAAAACGGGGAAATATGTTCCAGCCACGGAGATTCCTGATTTGGACCATCCCACGGACCCAGAAACTGGGGAACCCTTGGAGGCGTTTTACGAGAAAATGTCCAAATCCAAGCTAAATGGAGTGGACCCGTTGCAAGTGTTGCAGAAATATGGTGCCGACACCGCGCGGATGTTTATTCTCTTCAAAGCGCCACCGGAGAAGGATTTGGAATGGGATGATGCGGATGTGGAGGGACAATATCGCTTCCTCAACCGTGTCTGGCGACTGGTGACGCAGTTTGCTGAGGACAATCCCCCCCGTCAACCGTTGGAGACGACGAATCTCTCGAAGGAGGAGAAGGAGTTACGCCGCGCCATCCATACGGCGATTCGGGAAGTCAGCGAGGATTTGCGGGATGAGTATCAGTTTAATACGGCGGTTTCGGAGTTGATGAAACTCAGCAACGCTTTAAATGATGCGGATTGTCAGAAGTCTGCGGTGTATCGGGAGGGGGTTGAGACGTTGGTGAAACTGATGGCCCCGTTTGCGCCGCATATTACTGAGGAATTGTGGCAGATGTTGGGATATTCTGACTCGGTTCACCAGCAAGGCTGGTGTGAGTTGGATGAGACGGCGTTGGTGTTGGATGAGATTACGCTGGTGATTCAGGTGAATGGGAAGGTTCGCGGGAATCTCCAGGTTCCGGCGGATGCGGATAAGGCGACGTTGGAACGGTTGGCGCGGGAGTCGGAGGCGGCGCAGCGGTATATTGCGGATAAGGAGGTGAAGAAGGTGATTGTGGTTCCGAAGCGGTTGGTGAATTTTGTGGTTCCGAAGTGAGGCGCATAAGTGCAATCACCCTTAATTTTTATCTTTAACGCAGTCTTTCCACATCATCTACGGACAACGACAAAGCCTCAGCCACTTGCTCGATACTTAAACCTATTGATAGCAGTTTAGGAATGGCGTCTCGTTGGTTTTGTTCGGCGCGATCGGCCCGTTGGCGTTCGAGTTTAGCGAGTTCGCTACCCGTGAGCAATAAATTACCCTGATTATCCCACCAGCGTAACCATTGCTGAGTCTGATTTTGATAACTCCCTTCCCACACTCCTAACTCGACTCCCATCGGGGCGATCGCGTAATGTCCGCGATCGTTTGGTTCCAAGCGATGATAACGACCATCTACCCAGTGATACACCTCTAATTCATGGGTTTTAATCAGATAAATAGCATAATAGGGAATGCGAATAATCTGCTCATACACCCAAAATTTTCCAGGTTTTTGATTAACACTTTCTGACACACGGGAAAGGGGAGTCTTGTCTCGTTCTTCAGAGCCATCCCCGCTGGCCAATTCAATGGCAATAAACGGAACCATATACTCACGCCATAACACATAAGAACGGCGATATTGACCATCGAGTTGTGGGGGAACATTGGGAACATAAAACCAATCTGGAGCTTCTGCACCTCGTTCGGGTGGGTCAGTTTCCCGCCAATAAATGCCACAATCTTGACCAATAGCATACTGTCCGTCGGGGTGGAGGGTTTGTAATGTGCTTTCTAGGGAATCAGTCAATAAAATACTCTGGGGATGTTCTTGAAAGTTCTTCACAAACGTGCCGTCAGATTCGGGTAATTGGGTATGATCGGGAAAGGCGGGCGGTACGATTGTCGGGTCTAGGCTTTGAGTCATGTCGAGCGGCTGCTGAAAGGACAGAAGCTTTATTTAATTCAAGTTATTTAAGTTAAGAGTAGCTGATTTCTGGTTTTATTTTGGCTCCAATTCCTCATTATACCATTTTCCAAAAATTGTGCCATAGATGTCCGTAGGGGCGAACCCTTGTGGTCGCCCTCTTCGGTTTGTATGTCTGGCAAGGATTTCAAAAAATGGTATTAGATATTTGTCCAAAAAATTGATTTTCTTCTGTTAAACTAAGCTTGACAAATTTTTCGGTTTCTAGGGGCTTTCTTGCTGAATCTAAATCCTTACGCTCTGGCAGTTTAATCGGATTGTTAATAGTTGCTAAAGTCAGGGCGCGAGCCGTCTGGCAAATGGCATGATGGGGGTCAAGTTCCAAGACGCGATCGAAACAAGCCAGCCCATCTTCATACCGATTATAAAACCAGCTTTCATAGTTCGATGATTCTTTCATAGTTGCTTCACTAAAATTGACTTAAATTGTAGGCTAGACCCTGGGAACGAAAACCAGTTAACATCAAGTCGGTTTATTTACGAATTATATACAAAGCACTGTCATTCCCGCGCGCGAATCCATCTGTCATCCATACCATCCATACAGCCTTTGTCTCTCGCGAGAATAGCTAGGGAAAATAGCGATAGATCTCTTGACGATGTAGCACGCGAGCGAAGGTAACTGTTTCGCAATCAAAGAAAATTTCTATTCGGTAATCACCGAGGCGAATTCGATAAGCATTTTCATCCCCTTTTAGCTTTTTTAAGTTACCAATTTCTTCAAACTTTAACAAATTAGGGATTTCTGTAAATGCTAACGCTTTTATTGTTTCAAATCTGGGGGTACTTTTCAGAGCCTTCAAGTCTTTTAAAAAACTAGGCTTATACTCAGTTTTCATTCTTTCTCAAGTTCAGTCAGGGCGGCTTCCAAGTCCAAAGAAGTTTCATTTTTAATGTCCATCATGGCTTGATAAAGTCCCTCTTCTTCAATAACTTCTAGCAGTCGCTTATAATCACTGAAATCCAAGATTACTTTACGAATTTCACCGGAAACATCTGTAATCAATTCTTGGGCAAAGGGATATTGTTCTGCTTGCATAGTGTCTCTCTGAATTCAGTTTATTAGAATTATTAGAAAATTGTATTAACAAACATAACACAAACTTGGGCAGCAGGTTTTCCCGGGAAGACTCTTCACGGTGATTCCGGGACTCCCAACGGTCATTCCCGTCCCGATTTTGACATGGTTCCTTAACTCCTGCCAAGTCTTCTGTCTGCGGTTCTATAGCAATCGAGGATTGGCCTAAACAAAAACACACTCAATGCGCTTAAGGCGGCATCCTCCATTCCATAGCGGCGATTTTGACCCCTACACTTGTCTGGTAGGCAGATTACACCCGTTACTGTAGGGGCGAAAAATTTTTCGCCCCTACTTTTTCAACGGCTCTGGCCCCCCCTGGGTTTCCTGGATGTCATTACGATACAGGGATGCCGGGGACTTGAACAGGGTTTCGCCAAAATGAGAATTGCTGCGCTGGCGGAGGGCGCGCCACTTGCGGTTCGCCCCGATTTGATGAAAAATGGGATAAAACCCCTCGATTACATCCGTTCTAAGACCTGAATCCCCAACAGAGATAACCCGGTTTTTAGGGTTCTTGCACTCAAATCACAGAGAACCAAACGAGAGGTTCGTAACGGTTCCTCAACCTGTAAAACCGGGCATTTGTCATAAAACTGATTAAACTTCTGACTCAGTTCAAACAAATACTGACAGAGACGATTCGGCAGTAACTCCTGAGCCACGTCATCGAGAATTTCTGCTAAACTCAATAAATGTTTAGCTAGGGTTAATTCTGCATCCTCGGAGAGTTTTAACTGAATCTCCCCGAGATTTTCAAAGTCAATGTTTCCCTTGCGGCTAATTCCTTGAACCCGCACATAGGCATAAAGCAAATAGGGCGCGGTATTGCCTTGTAACGACAACATTTTGTCATAACTAAAAATGTAGTTACTGGTGCGGTTCTGACTCAAATCGGCGTATTTAACCGAACTCATCCCCACCACCTCGGCCACCTGTTCAATAAACTCAGGAGATTCGTGGCGGTCCTCGGTCTCAATTCGTTGTTCTAAATCCTCTCTGGCTCGATTCACCGCTTCATCGAGTAAATCCTTGAGGCGCACCGTCTCTCCAGCGCGGGTTTTGAGCTTTTTCCCATCTTCCCCTTGCACTAAACCAAAGGGAACATGAACCGCCTCAACATCCTCGGGAAGCCAACCGGCCCGTTGGGCCACTTGAAACACTTGGGCGAAGTGGGTTCCCTGGCCCGCATCCACCACATAGATAATGCGTTTGGCCCCGTCTTCTTGGATACGATAGCGTAGGGCGGCTAGATCGGTGGTGGCGTAGTTGTAGCCGCCGTTGGATTTTTGGATAATCAGGGGTTGCGGCTTCCCGTCTTTGTTTTGATAGCCGTCGAGGAAGACACATTGGGCGCCTTGGTCTTCAACGAGTAAGCCGCATTCTTCTAAGTCTTGCACCACTTGGGAGAGTTGGTCGTTATAGAAGGATTCGCCCCGTTCGGTGAGGTGAACATCGAGGCGATCGTAGATTTTCTGAAATTCTCGCCGAGATTGGTCGCACAGAAGTTTCCAGGCTTGGCGGGTTTCGGCATCGCCTGATTGCAGTTTGACGACGTTGTGGCGGGCGTTTTCTTGAAATTGGGGGTCTTCGTCGAAGCGGATTTTGGCTTTTTTGTAGAAACTCACCAAATCGCCAATGTCTAAGGCGTCGGACTGGGTGAGGGCGTCGGGATAGACATCCCGCAGATAGGCAATTAACATACCAAATTGGGTTCCCCAGTCGCCCACATGGTTGAGACGTAAGACATCGTGACCCTGAAATTCTAGGACACGGGCGATCGCATCGCCGATAATGGTCGATCGCAGATGGCCCACGTGCATCTCTTTGGCGATATTGGGGCTAGAGAAATCCACCACAACCCGCTGCGGGTCAGGGGTTGGCGCAATTCCGAGGCGATCGCTGCCCTGCATCTGTTGCAATTGGCCTTCGAGAAACTCCCGCTTCAGTCGTAGGTTAATAAACCCCGGCCCAGCAATTTCGGGCGCGTCACAGTAGTCTGAGACATCGAGGGCCTCGACAATCTGACTGGCGATGGCCCGAGGGTTCTGTTTCAGGGGTTTGGCTAAAGACATGGCCAGATTCGCCTGATAATCGCCAAATTTGGGGTTGTTGGTGGCGGCTAGGAGGGGATCGGTATGGGCGTAGTCCTCCCCAAAGGCGGCCACGAGGGCCGCACTGAACTGCTGCTGAAGCTGATGGAGAATCGAAGACATGAATGGTATAGGTGATGGGCGCGATCGAGGATACCTGAAGGCTGTACGATCTGGGAATAGCTGTGAGTTGAATCTCGACGTCGTTAGGATTGGGGGGCGTTTAACTGGGCTAGTAAGTCCTCTTGCACCACCTCCGGGGGGCGATCGGAGTCAATCCGCAACAGCTTATCCTGGGGCTTGTAATAGCCGGTAATGGGAATGGTACGTTGGTGAAATAGGTCAATTCGTCGTCGCACGATTTGCGGTGCGTCATCGTCGCGCGATCGCTCCAAAGACCGCTGCATCAACACTTCTACCGGCGCATCGAGCCAAATGGCCCCATCAAGCCGTTGTCCGAGACTCTGCAAGAGAAAGTCCAACTCCTCAGCTTGGAAGGCGGTGCGGGGGTAGCCATCGAGGAGCCAACCATCAGCGGCGTCGGGTTGACTGAGGCGATCGCGGATAAACTCAATGGCGATCGCATCAGGAACCAACTCCCCCTCTTCGACATAGGGTTTGGCCTGAATCCCCAAGGGCGTTTCAGCGGCGATCGCCTTGCGGAAAATGTCCCCCGTCGCAATCCAGGGAATCCCCAGATTCTCACAGAGTAATCGTCCTTGAGTTCCTTTTCCGGCTCCAGGTCCTCCTAGAATGACCAATCTCACAAATCGCGTCTCCTCAGTGAAACAGTGGGCAAAACAATGGGTAAAACTTGGGGGTTCGGTTGTCCCTCGATTTCCCCCTCCTCAGTATAGAGGAGGTGATGGCCCCCGGCGATCGCCCTCGTCCGTCTAGGACCCCCCTCGCGAGCTACGCTGAAGCCAAACCCGGCCCAACCTCCCACAAAATAGGGTAGGGTAAAAAGCTAACGTTCAACAGATCGTTCTCTAACTCCACCTGTAGCGAATTGTGATTAAAAACGACACTTGGATCGCCCAAATGGCTGAACAAGGGATGATTTCTCCCTTTGAGCCGCAACAAGTCCGCCGCGTCGGAGATCTGCCGGTGATTTCCTATGGCTTAAGTAGTTTTGGCTATGATATCCGCCTCTCCCCGGCGGAGTTTCGGATTTTTCGTCACATTCCCGGAACCGTCGTCGATCCCAAAAACTTCAACCCCGACAATTTAGAACCTACCCGCCTCTGCGACGATGAAAATGGTTCTTATTTCATTCTCCCGGCTCATTCCTACGGCTTAGGCGTTGCTCTAGAACGCTTAGATATTCCTAGCACCATCACCGTCATCTGCATCGGGAAAAGCACCTATGCCAGAGCGGGGATTATTGCCAATCTCACTCCTGCTGAAGCGGCGTGGAAAGGTCATTTAACCCTAGAATTTTCCAATTCATCCAGTGCTGATTGTCGTCTCTACGCCAATGAAGGTATTGTGCAATTGCTATTCCTCGAAGGGGAACCCTGTTCCGTCAGCTATCAGGATCGCAAAGGCAAATATCAAGATCAAGACGAACGAGTCACCCTAGCCCGAGTCTAAATATCCTGTTGGGCAGAGTCTCAAGAAAATGGGGGGTCATTTGTGCCTTGACCATTGTGCCTTGACCATTGTGCCTTGACCATTGTGCCTTGACCATTGTGCCTTGACCAGAAACCGGTCGGGGAACCCACCCCGAACTCCTCCTGGGCTAATCTTGTCGGGGAGGGGAACCCACCCCGAACTCCTCCTGGGAGGGGATGTTTCGCCCCGATAGCCAAGGGTTTAATCTGCCGTCTATTTCAGCAATCACTCTGACATCTACATATCCCCATAGATGCCTAAACCCCTGACAATTCACCAATAATAACCTGATTACGTCCTTGCTTCTTAGCTCGGTACAGTGCCTCATCAGCGGCTCGTAAAAGGTCAACCCGAGTCATACCATGCTCCGGAAAACAGGCCACACCTAACGACGACGTGACGTTAGGCAATGGCTGACCCTTATAAGTGAGTTTCAGGTCTCGAATACGCTGACAGACTTCCTGGGCTCGGCGGCCTGTTGCTGCTAACGATGACTCGGGTAATAAGAGCGTCATTTCCTCTCCCCCATAGCGACAGGCGATATCAGAACCGCGAACACTACGACTGAGCAGTTGCCCCACTTGTTGCAGCACAAAATCTCCAGCATCATGGCCATAGGTATCATTAAACTGCTTGAAATGGTCAATGTCTAACATAATGACTCCAATTCCATGACCATTCCGACTGGCTCGTTGAATTTCTTGGTCAAAAAACTCATCGAGATAGCGTCGGTTAAATAAACCCATTAAGGGGTCGCGGATACTTTGCTGTTGTAGGGTTTCTCGTAATTGTAAGTTGGCGATCGCCATCGATACTTGTTCGGCAACCGTTCGCGCTAATTGTTGTTCAATCATCGATATTTCTGCTTTATTATTACTATTAAGATAGAGTAATCCCAAAGTTTCTCCCTGAGCAATCATTGGGACACAAAGAGTTGAAAAATCTTGCAAGTTGCCATGAACATGACGACATTTCAACCCTTGTAAGCTCTTCTCGACAGAATGAATGGCTCCTCGTCGCAACGCCCAACAGTCTTGGGGAGTAAACTGATCGGTTGACTGTAACTGGTCGCCCCAGGTGGACACAAGACTCACTTGATTACGAGAGTTGTTCGTCATGAAAATTGCACCCGAGCAATTGGGAAACAGGGGTTTAACGAAACTACTAATGGCTAAACAGGCTTCTTCCACGGTTAGACAAGCTTGGAGAAAATCACTCACCTCATTGAGTATTTTCATCTCCTGATTCCGCCGTTCTAAGTCTTTCAGGCGTTCTTCTAGTTCTTGATTAAGCTGTTGCAGTTTTTGTTCTGATTTTTTAGCCGCTGTTACATCACGGAAGGTAACAACAAAGCCATCACCGAGTTTTACGGAAACGTTTTCAAACCAGTAGTTAATTCCTTCATGGTTGTAGTGAAACTGTCGAGTATAAGGCTTCCCCGATTCAACGACGTTTACATAGTCATCAAAGAGTCCTTCCTCCCGATTTCCTGGCATTTCTACCAGTAATCGCCGACCAATTAACTCCTCTTTAGACCGTTGCACCAAGTCACAAGCAGCTGGGTTACTTAAGAGCCATTCAAAGTCAATAATTTGACCTTGTTCATCGCGAACGGAACGAAACGCCATCATCCCATCGAGAGAACTGTCTAAGATACTACTTAACTTCATTTGGGAGGTTTCGAGGGCTTCTTGATATTGAATCATTTGTGTCATATCCGTGAGTAAGCCAATGGCCCCACAAGGATTTCCCTCGGCATCATGATGCGTGTTTGTGGATACTCTCGCCCACAGAATTGAGCCATCTTTACGCCTGAATTTGGAGATATGACTTTCAGATGGTCTGAGATTGCGCTGTTGTAAATGCTCTTTGGCAATCTCTTGGTCTTCAAGAGCCATGAAGTTGAGAAAAGATTGACTAAGGAGTTCTTCTTCAGAATATCCTAGCATTTCGAGCAATCTAGAATTGACAAATGTGGTCTGATCTTTGGCATTGACAACCCAAATACCCTCTTCACTATTTTCGACAATAGTTCGATAATTTTGCTCACTTTTTTGCAGGGCAATTTCTGTTTTTTTCAAGTCGGTAATATCTAAGTTGCTGCCGATAATACGTAGCACTTGCCCCGATGAATTTTTGACGGCGATCGCCCGACAATACATATAGCGAATTGAGCCATCTTTATGACAAAACCGGATGGTTTTAATAAATTCATCGGTTTTTCCAGTTTTATAATCCTCTAAGAGTTGTGAGACTTCATCTAATTCCTCTGGAATAATTAAGTCCCGCCAAGTGTTCTCAGAATTATCCAGTTCATGGTCTTGATAGCCCAACATTTCTTTCCAATGGGATGAGTAATAGAAATGACCGCTACGATAGTCGATTTCCCAGAACCCTTCGGACGCTGCTTCAATGACTAATTCAAGCTGCTCTTTGACTTGTTTGAGTTCGAGTTCATGCTGTTTGCGATCGCTGATATCTTCAACCACATAAGAAAATCGGGGACATCGCTGAGGCGAGAAGCCCAAAAATGAGACAATCGCTAAAAACCAATAGGTTTTGTCATCGACCTGATACTGATATTCAAACTGAATCGGACGCTGTTCAGTTTGAGCTTGACGATAGCGGCTTAACCAAAGTTGAAAAATCTCGGAAGAGGGTCGAATGTCGGCAACACCAGTTTGACATGAATTTCCTGGAATCGGGGTAATTTCCTCAAACAACACCGAGAGACTGGCATGATTATAAGAAATCATGTTGATATCATCCTCAACCAACTCTTCTACCCCCATTAACAGTGGACAGGAGTTATAAAAACTGCGTAAGATTGCCGATTGTTCTTCAATGGTTTTTTGGATTTCTTCTTGCTTCCGTCGAGCTTGCTCTAATCTCCACTGTTTGCGCTCTAAGGTTTCGTCGTCATTGGAACTCAACTGTCGCGAGTTATCCGGCTGTCGAGCCGTGGTTGGCGCTGATATTTGCGGTGATGTTGATCGTGAGTCACTTTGGGTTTTTAAACTTGCTTGTTTCTCAACCTCAAGAGCGTGTTGAATTCCTTGGCTGACATGACGGCCAATGAGCTTGAGTCCATCTAATTCAAAAGATTTCCATTGCCGAAATGAAGAGAAATCCTCAACAAGCAACATTCCCCAAAACCTCTGATTTGCCACTAGGGAAATGACCAAATGGTTTGCCGTATCATTGACGCCGGCCGCACAGCATGGGGTAGAATTAAATCCGGGCAAATCATCTAATCGAAATAAGTCTGACGTTAGAGCCATACTGTACCAGCCGGGTTCTAACATCGGGGTATGAAGCCGTCGGTGTAAGACTGACCATTGACGCGAAGCACTCGCTTCCGCCATAATCTGACTGAATTGAGGGCGATCGCAACGATAGACAACGACTGCGTCGGGATGCAATAATTGATGCACCTCATCAGCCGTCCGCTGGAGAAGTTCAGATAGCAACAACGACTCCCGAATCGTTAAGATAGACGTTGCCAGCTTCGTTTGCCACAGGGGGGACGGTTGTGCATCAGCAGAGTCGGAAACCACAAATGATGGTGGCGGTTGAGTTAGACCGCTAGGATGATTGGGGGTTGACAGGTTCATTGTTGCTAGTATCGATTGCACCTCCTCAGAGTCTCGTAACCTCGAAATGGCGAAATTCACCTAAGTCACCCGACCGATGCTGTTGAGAAGACTTATTTCCAAGCTGTCAAAGCGTCAATATATCTAATTGGTTTTAACAACCATTCTATCATGAAAATTGATAAGCCATCGAGCAATTTCAGCAAATCTTTAGACTTGAACACCGTGAAGATATCAGGGGCAATTCCATCACCATCAGTCTCCTCACCCTCGACAGAAGCCTCAGCTAGGGGGGGAGGGTTCACGTTGGCCATCGCCCGAGCGATCGCGAGTGTGGAGAGGTGACCCATGAATCCTTAGCAAGCCACAACCGGAAAACCCTTTCCTACTCTTGGTTTGACTGATTCGTGTTCTCCTAGAGACCTCCGAGAGAGTCAGGCGAGTGCCATAAAAACGGCCATAGAAAAGGGTGCCGTTCTCCACCAGAGAGAACGCACCCAATCGCGCCCGGAGACGTCGCGACGACGTCGTCGTCTTACTTCTTATTTCCCTTAGAATTGAGTTCTTTTTCGGCTTTAATCGCCCCATTAGACATGACCAAGCCACTGCCAACCAAGAGGGCGATCGCAAAGCCAACCACCACCCAATCCATCCAAGCTGGAACTTCCATTTTCGTCTCCTGTCCTGCGGTCTACACTTGAGAGCTTATCGCATTTTCAGCGAGACTTCAGGAATCGCCCTCGCGGCAGACCCCGATTTCGAGCTACAATCTGAAAAGACTTAAAGAAAGTTAACGATTTAGTTGAAGAAAGCGAAAACATCCGTGGAATCGTCTCAAGCCAACGCCGACCGCTCATTTCACTTCGACAGCATCGAAGATGCCCTAGCCGACCTGCGGGCCGGAAAGTCTGTCGTCGTCGTCGATGATGAAAATCGCGAAAACGAAGGAGATGTCATCTGTGCCGCCGAAGCCGTCACCGGCGAAATGATTAATTTCATGGCCGTCGAAGCTCGAGGACTGATCTGTCTCGCCATGACCAAAGAGCGGTTAGATGAACTCGATCTGCCCCTGATGGTCACCAGCAACACCGAAGCCAATCAAACCGCCTTCACCGTCAGTATCGATGCGTCCCCAGAATTGGGCGTCACGACAGGAATTTCAGCCGAAGATCGCGCCCGCACCATTCGCGCCGCCGTTGACCCCAAAACCCAACCCAAAGACCTGCGCCGTCCCGGACATATCTTTCCCCTGCGCGCCCAGAAAGGCGGGGTTCTCAAACGGGCCGGTCATACCGAAGCGGGAGTTGATTTAGCCCGTCTGGCCGGATGCTACCCCGCCGGAGTCATCTGTGAAGTCCAAAACCCCGACGGAACCATGGCGCGACTTCCGGAACTGATTGAATACGCCAAAGTTCATCACCTGAAACTGATCAGCATTGCCGATTTGATTAGCTATCGCCTGCAAAACGAGCGCTTTATCACCCGAGAAACCATCGCCGCCCTCCCGTCAGAGTTCGGCAACTTCCAGGTCTATGCCTATCGTAACCAGATGGATAACACCGAACATCTGGCCATCGTCAAAGGCGATCCGAGCCATTTCGGCGATCGCCCCGTCTTAGTGCGCGTCCATTCCGAATGTCTCACCGGAGACGCGCTCGGGTCCCTGCGCTGTGACTGTCGCCTCCAACTTCAGGCCGCCCTAAAAACCATCGAACAACGGGGCGAAGGGGTGGTTCTCTATTTGCGCCAAGAAGGGCGGGGAATTGGGCTAATTAACAAGCTCAAAGCCTATTCCTTGCAAGATATGGGACTCGATACCGTCGAAGCCAACGAACGGCTCGGCTTCGCCCCAGATCTGCGTAATTACGGCGTTGGGGCGCAAATGCTCAACGATCTCGGGGTGCGCCAAATTCGCCTGATTACCAACAATCCCCGTAAAATCGCCGGACTGCGGGGGTATGGCATCGAAGTGGTCGATCGCGTCCCCTTACTCATCGAAGCCAACGACTATAACTCCGTCTATCTGGCCACCAAAGCCAAAAAGCTCGGTCATCTGTTACTGCAAACCTATTTGGCCACCGTCGCCCTGCAACTTCGCGAGCCATCCCTGACGAGTGAGGCGCGATCGCAGCTCCTCAAAGACCTACAAGACCTGGCCCGAGAGCATCACCTGCTGTTGCAAGAAGAAACCCGACCCGTGACCGTGGCCCTCTTTGGCCCCTCGGCGTTAACCTTTCATCTCGGCTTTGACCAAGCGAATTTAGCCCAACCCGACTGGTACGATAACCCCGATCATCCCTATGTCAAAGCCTTAGTTCAAATTCTCGATCGCCTTAGCACTTGGGAGGCGATCGAGGATCTCGAATTTCTCATCGCCAATGGCCAAGATCCCATGACGAGTCTCAAAGGAAAGCTGGCCCGGCGCAACCTGGCCCCCGGAGAATTTCCCTCAGCCATCTGCGCCGACTGGGCCACCCAGAACATCTACCATGTGCAGCCAAATCACCTAGATTGACGCTCTCAGCCTCTCTCTAGGCTTTGGCTTCCACCATTTCGATAACATTCCCCTGGAGGTCTTTCAAGAGGAAATTCAGGGGTTTTTCACTGCGGATTTTATACTTAGCCCCCTGACGTTGGGCCTGTAACAGCACTTCTTCGAGACAATCGCGATCAAAACAGACATGACGTTGGCGATTCTGTCGGCCTAGACTGGCCCCGGCGATCACATGCAGTTGGGCATTCTTTTTCAGTTGATACCACAACCCCTCAGGTTCAGGAGTTGGGCGCGAGGGGCCAAAGTCCGCCGACAAATACAGCGGATCAACCGCCGCTGCACCGAGGGTTTGATCGTAGTTGTAATAGTAATGGAGCGGAACCTCCGCCGCCGGGAGTCGTAGCTCACCTTCATAAAACTGCTGGGCGATCGCTAGATCCGAGACCATCACCGTATGCACCTTCGGGGCGCTGGTGAGAAACATCCACATGGCGACGGCATAGGCCCCCAACAACATCACCATAATGCCCTGAGTCGAAAACAGGGTATCCATTAACGGTAGGGCAGCCAACAGACTCGGGGGAATCAGTACACTCAAAACAAGTTCAACCATAGATGTGTGTGAATACGGGGAAGCTTCCCGCTTGACTCGGCGAATTTCTCTTTATAGTTTAGCCAATTGACGAAAATCGGTGAACTCACTAGCCCCCTAAACCGGTCAAGGCTAGACCCGTTCTCCTTGATTCGGGCAGTGGCCACGGTATGCTAAGGACAGGTTTTTCCCGCAGGCGAATCATTCTGGCGAATCATTGTGCAAATCCCAACGTTTCCTGAAGCTCACCATCCGATCGTCAAGTCTCTCTTTCATCATAGCGATCGCGAACTCTTGACGCTTTATCAGCGCTATCCACAGGAGGGGAAATATTTTACGGCCCTGTTTTGTCGGTACAGTGCCATTGTCTACACCCTCGTTCACCATTCCGTTACCTCTCCGGTGCGGGCTGATTACCTGTTTGTGCTAATTTGGCAACGGATTTTTCATGAAATGCGATCGCTCGACCTCAATCCCAGTGCGGACGCCAATGAAGACGAGACCGGAGAAGTCACCCTACAAAATTGGCTGATTCAACTGACCGCCTTATCGATCGATCAGGCTCAACTCCCCGATGTTGAGGCCATCCAATACTCCCTAGAAACCGCCCCACCTCCGTTATGGTGCTATCTCCAACAGGCCCTCGATCTCCTCGATCCTCGGGCGCGCCTGATGGTGGTGATGTCTCAAACCTTCAAATGGAGTGAAACCCGCATTGCGGCCTATCTACAAGCCGAAGGAGAACGACTCACCCCCGCCGATGTGGCCCGAGAGTTACCCTCAGGCTATCGGCAACTCGAAGCCAATCTCCCGGAGGACATTCGGGCGATCTATCTTGAAAGCAGCGATCGCCCCGTCGAATCGTCTAACGGCGAGTTCTCCTCAGAACAGGTCTCCCAAGAAATATCCTAACTCTAAATCCGACGCTAAAGCCAAGAGCAATTAAGGGACGATGATACCAATCTCCATGAGTCGACTGGCGGGCCTATCTCTGTTGGCGTTGCTGCTGCTTCCCCAACGGCCAGTACAGGGGCAAGACGTAGACCCCCCCGAGGCTGGCGTACGCATCGAACGCAACCGGGATACCTCCACCCGCACGGAGGCCGATCGCCGCCTCCAACAAGGTCGCGAACAACGCCGTCAGGGAAATTATCAAGCCGCGATCGCCCTCTGGCAAGAGGCCCTCGACCTCTATACCCAGATGTACGACTGGGGGGCAATCACGCAATTGTATACGGAGTTAGGCTCAGCCTACGCTCAGCTCAATAACTTAAACCAAGCTCAGCAGATGTTTGAGGCCCAAGTCTCTCTGACGCGACGACGAGACAATCAACGGGACCTAATGACGGGGTTAAACAATTTGGGAACCGTTCTCCTCCAGCGAGGACAGCTTGAGAGAGCGCAACAGGCCTTTGAAGAAGCCCTCGCCTTAGCCTCCGAGAGCAATGTGATTCGGGTTCTCGGCTTAACTCAGAGTAACCTAGGCTTACTCGAAGCCACGCGGGGCAACTATCGCCAGGCGATTTCCCTCTATGAACAGGCGTTGCAATATCGGATTCAGTCTCGGGATCGTTCGGGCCAGGCCAACACCTTTAACCATCTCGGCGATGCCTATTGGGCCTTGGATGATTATGATAATGCGATCGCCAACTATGGGGCGGCGTTACGCCAAGTTCAGGGTCGAGAATCGGAGTTTGAGACCTATCTGCGGGCTGTTGACGGCTTGGCGATCGCCCATCGCTCAGTCGGCCGTTATCTCCGCAGTCAGGAACTCCTTGAAGAGCGGTTACGACGGGTTCGTGAACGGGGAAATTTACGGGAAGAGATGAATAGCCTCGTGGCCCTAGCCCAACTCTATCAGACCGCCGGGGAACGCCAAGAGGCCATTCGCTTATACAGTGGCGCGATCGCCGTCGCCGAAGAATTAGACGACATTCGCGCCGTTTCCGCCCTAGAGAACACCTTGAGTCAGTTAATACGGCGTTAGCCGTTCCCGAGAGAACGAGACAGCTACTCGAAAGAACGGCCAAAGGGAAACAGGGCCAATTGGACCAGTTTGATATGCTGTTTGGCGAAAGGAAGCCCAATAATGGTAATGGCCAAGATCGCGGCGTGAATAAGGTGGGAAATGGCGATTTCCCAGCCAAAGAGCAAAATCCAAATGACGTTGAAAACCGTCTTGAGGACACTATTGGGATTCTCGTCTTCGACAATTTTCCGGCCGAAGGGCGTCATCGTCGCAAAGCCCAACTTAATGGCTTGTATCCCCAGGGGAAAGCCGATAATGGTTAGACATAACCCCAGTCCGCCGATGATGTAACCGATACCCGACAACAAGCCGCCGAAGATTAACCAGATGACGTTACCAATAAGGCTCATGGTGATTCAGGTTGGAGAGGATTTTTGAAGTAAGCTCTTAACTATCATAGCGAGATTCCCGGAAATTCACTGATGGACGAGCAAACAGCCCGAAATTTCATCCTCGATCAAGGCATGGCCTTACAAGAGCAACGTAATCCTAATGCCTTCTTGGTGTTATTGCAGCAAGGGAAGTCACCGGTTCCCGGACAAATGACCTCGCTGTTACTGGCGTTGAAGATTCTCTATCAGTCGTTGCAAGGAACCTCGACGATTGATCGTCCCCTGGCTTATGCACTGTACCGTTTGGCTCGTGACAGCCGCCACCATTTTGAGGAGGGCCGCCGCAACGGTGTATCTTGGTCACCGTTGTTAATTGCCGATTTAGACCGTTTAGATCGCTTGGTGGGTAGTATTCTTTCGGGTGTTTGGCAGGATTAGGCAAGAGGCATAACCCACCCCTAACCCCTCCCAGGAGGGGATGGCAAGAGGCAAGAGGCAAGAGGTAAGAATAAAGGGGATTTATGGTTGTCTTTTTCTAGGAACAGGCTTAGAAATCGGCTTGGACGGCGGCAATGTCATCAACTAGAATGAGGGACAATTGGCCTAAAACGGGATCTTCGCCATCTTGTTCTGTGATTTCGAGCCAATAGCCAAAGCGATCGCCTCGCCAGAGTTGACCCCGCCGTACCGACAACCCCTCCTCGCCGGTGAGAACCGTGTAATCATGGACTAACTCGGCATTGCGATAATCTTGATAGAGATCTAAGCCGTAGATTCCGCGTAAGGCTTCGATGAGGCGATCG
>NZ_JAWOCL010000173.1:0-9103 GCF_046483825.1 Sodalinema sp. | reverse complement strand
GGGGGAGGCTGAGGGGGGGATAAATTTTGGGATAGGTATCGGTTACTCGGGAGATTGAGGACCGCTCAGGGCCGGGTTATTGGGGGGAACAACCAGAGCATGGGATAATCAATGACGATTTTTGTCATCCTAGCTTAAAGCCGTGCGCGTTTTACTGACTATCCCTCATTATTTTAATCCTCAGGGGTCTGGCCCTCATGGCTCCTTGCAACGGAATCCTCAACCTCGGATTGAGGCCTTGACGGCTTGTGTGCGATCGCTCTACGAAACCTTGGGTCCCGTTGGGCGCTATTATGCTCACGATCGCGATCGCTTGCGCCTTGAACCCCAGCCGGCCAATACTCGCACGCAAGTTGATCTCGATATTGTCCTCTGTACGACGGGGGATTTCCATCTCTTGGAGAAACTCCCCTTACCCTCAAACGTGTTTATGCAAGAATCCTTCTCGTTAGAAGATCCCAAAAACTTAGGACTCGGCTGCCATTTAACACTCAAGCGCCAGTTAGGATTCTATGATTATTACGGCTATCTGGAAGATGATTTAATTCTCCGAGATGCCTACTTTTTCCAAAAACTTAACTGGTTCAATCAACATCTCGGCGATCAAGCGGTCTTGCAACCAAACCGTTTTGAGGTCGCGCAACAAGGAGAGCCTGCCAAGGTTTATGTCGATCCCGACTTTGAATCTATTAGCAAAAATTTTGCGGATTGTCCCCATAATTTTAGCGACAATCAAGTTCTATCGGCACAGTTTATGGGGCAACCCTTAACCTTCCATCGGGCGAGAGATCCTCATTCTGGCTGCTTTTTTCTCAATGCTCAGCAAATGGACTTCTGGAGTCAACAGCCCCATTTTATGAACTATTCTCGACAGTTTATTAGTGGTTTAGAAAGCTGCGCCACGCTGGGGTTAATGGAGACGTTCCGGGTCTATAAACCGGCTTTTGAAAACGCCAATTTCTTGGAAATTCAGCATTGTGGCGAGGCCTTGTTACGGAACTGGGATAAAAACCCTGGTTTCGGCTATATTGACCGCAAACAGTCCCAGGAAGCGGCCCAACCTGAGCAAACCGCCAGTCCGGCACAACCGTCATAGATTCACAAAAAATGGGGGTGGTGGGACTTGAACCCACACGACTGTCACCAGTCAACGGATTTTAAGTCCGTAGCGTCTACCATTCCGCCACACCCCCAAATCGGGTTTCAAATGCACTTATTTTAAGCGCATTCCTTCAATATAACTGAGATGGCTTTTTTTCGCAAGCCCTAACGCGAAATTGGTCTAAAGCAGGTAGAATGACTGCCAGTCTAGCGGCAACCGTCCATTATGCAATCCATCGACTGGCTGATCGTTCTGAGTTATTTAGTCATCACCATGGGGTTAGGGATTTACCTGTCCCGTAAAGCCTCTGGTAGCTTGGAGGACTTTTTCGTGTCTGGGCGATCGCTCCCCTGGTGGCTAGTGGGGGTGAGTATGGCCGCCACCACCTTCTCGATTGATACCCCCTTACTGATTACCGGGATTGTCGGCAACCAGGGGATTGCCGGAAACTGGCTCTGGTGGAGTTTTGGTATTTCCCATCTGCTGACGATTTATCTGTTTGCCAAAATGTGGCGGCGATCGGAAGTGATCACCGATGCCGAACTGACGGAAATCCGCTATGGGGGCGATATGGCCGCCATTTTGCGGGGTGTCAAAGCCTTTATCTTCGCCGTTCCCATGAACTGTATTGGCATTGGCTACGCCATGCTGGGGATGGTGAAGGTGGTGGATGCGTTGCAAATCTGGGAAAGTTTGGGAATCGATGCCGGAGATACCCAGTTAAAAATCTGGAGTGTGGTGGGGGTGAGTGTGTTTGTCCTCATCTATTCCGGCTTAGCGGGATTGTGGGGTGTGGTCGCCACAGACTTCTTCCAGTTTATTTTAGCCCTGTTGGGGGCGTTGCTCGTGGCAGGAATTGCCCTCGATCGCATCGGCGGGATGGACGTCCTCATTAGCCGCATCCCCGAAGTCACCGACATGAACACCCTAGCCATTCTCCCCCTTGAGTTTGGCGGCGAGGGGGGATGGATTAGCTTTAGCAAAGCCGCCGGAATTACCGCCAGTGCCTTTTTTGCCAATATCTTCATTCAATGGTGGGCCTGGCGACGCAGTGATGGGGGTGGGGAGTTTGTGCAACGGTTTGCGGCGGCCAAAACTGAGGCGGAAGCGGAGAAAGCCGCCTGGACGTTTAACATCATGCACTATGTGGTCCGGACTTGGCCCTGGATTATCGTGGCGTTGGTGGCGTTGGTGGTTTTTCCCGACTTGGAAGACAAGGAACTTGGTTATCCGATGTTGATGTTGGAGTTTCTAGGGCCGGGATTGTTGGGATTAGTGGTGGCCTCGTTGGTGGCGGCCTTTATGAGTACTGTCTCAACCTCGATTAACTGGGGTGCGTCGTTTATCACCAATGACCTCTATCGCCGCTTTATCAACGCCGAGGCTACACAAACCCAGTTAGTGTTCGTGGGACGACTCTCGTCGGTGTTGGTGACGGGTTTAGGGGCGATCGCCGCCTTCTTGGCTAATGATATCAGTCAGGTGTTTGAGTTAATTATTGCTATTGGTACGGGATCGGGTTTGGTGTTAATGCTGCGCTGGTTCTGGTGGCGAGTCAATGCTGCGGCGGAACTGACAGCCATTGTGGCCAGCTTCATTGTCGGGAGTTTAGCCACCCTAGCGGGGAGTTGGCAAGTTCCGGCGGGGAGTTGGCTAGAAACTTGGGTGGTCATTCCCATGTCTGATTATGGGATTCGCGTGATGGCGATTACGGTGATTGTCTGTACTCTCTGGATTGCGGTGATGTTCCTGACGCCTCCAGAATCGCAAGACACCCTCGATCGCTTTTATCGCCAAGCGCGTCCCGGTGGTTTAGGTTGGGGACGACAACAGGCGAATACAGGATTACTTCCGGCCCAGGATTTGCGCTTGGATTTACAACGATCGCTGGCGGCGAATCTCTTGTTATTTGGGATGTTACTCAGTTGTGGTGGCTTTCTGTTGTTGCGATCGCTCTTCGGTTGGTTCTGGCTGATTGTGGCGGTGATTGGCGGGATGTGGCTACGTCAACTCAATAAACATAAGGCGATCGCCGTTCCCCGGCCAGGAACAGGAGATTAGAGACAACGGTATCTGTTCCCTCTTGCCTCTTGCCATCCCCTCTTGGGAGGGGTTAGGGGTGGGTTATGCCTTCTCCCCCCTTTTGCCTCTTGCCATCCCCTCTTGGGAGGGGTTAGGGGTGGGTTATGCCTCTTGCCTTTTTCTAAATCTGAAAACGATCGCCCAAATAATACTGACGCACCAGAGGATTATCGTAAAGTTCCGCCGGACTTCCTGACGCGAGAATTTCCCCTTCGCGCATAATGTAGGCGCGATCGGTGATTTGGAGGGTTTCGCGGACATTGTGATCGGTGATGAGGATGCCGATATTGCGATCGCGTAAACGAGCAATCACCTCCTGGATATCATTAACGGCGATGGGGTCAATTCCCGCAAAGGGTTCATCGAGAAGCAAAAAGATGGGTTCCCCATATCCCGTCGAGAGAGAACGAGCAATTTCCGTGCGTCGTCGTTCTCCTCCCGACACCTGTCGTCCTAGCGTTGAGGCCACCTTCCCTAAATTAAACTCCTCAATGACCTGATCAAGTCGTTTGCGCCACTCTCGTCGAGGAACTCCCGTCTGTTCAAACACCAGCAAGAGATTATCTTGCACCGTCAGATTACGAAAAATACTGGCTTCTTGAGCCAAATAGCCTATCCCCATTTTGGCGCGCTCGTGCATCGGTAGGAGCGTGATGTCTCGGCGATCGAGCCAAACTCGTCCGCGATCGGGTTTCACCAATCCCGTCACCATATAAAAGGTCGTGGTTTTACCGGCCCCATTCGGTCCCAAGAGTCCCACCACCTCCCCCTGACTCACGGAGAGGTTAACGCGGCTGACAATCGAACGTTTCTGATAGGACTTGTGGATATTATCGAGGACAATTTTCATGGACTCGGGACAGCAACAGAGGGGATGAAAGAAACAAGATTAACGGATAGCCGGCGGTGCGGGAGCCGAGGGCCGTTGAGAATTGCCATTTTCGGGAATCAGATAAATGGCTTCGACTTGGCGTTCCGGAAGCGGTTGAGCCACAAAGAGACCATCATCAATCAGGTAAGTCACCACTTCGCCGCGAATGCTGTTCCCTTCCTGGAGAACAAAGACATTCCCCGTCAGCACCAGACGTTGTTCATTACTGAAAAACTGGGCCTGATTCGAGGTGGCTTGTAGATTGCGGGAGGGGAAATTCACCTGCACATTCCCTCGGGCCGTGACAATTCCCGTCCGTGCGTCGGCCTCTTGTTCATCAGCGCGAACTGTGAGCGGTGCGCCACTGTTGGACTGGGAATAGGTCGGGGGTGCGATCGCGCCAGAGAAGGCGATGGGAAGAGATAACGCCAGCGCCAAGCGCCATTTCGCCAATGTCGAGATGTTCATAATTAATAGATCACAAAGGCTAAATTGAGAGCCAATCAGAAGGATAAGGGGGTGAGCCAACCGGAACAGGTCCTCAGTTGCTGTAGTTTATCTTAGCAACGGCTGTTCTCGATCAACGATGCCATAGGACAGTCTCCAACCTGAGTCACCAGATTTCCGGTCTAGGTTGACCCAAGATGACCCAAATCGTAGCCAATCCCATCACTGGCTGTAATTTGGTCATAACTGGGTCGATAGCAATCCCTCAAACCCTTGCAAACTCGTATCCCAACCCCCTCAACTGTCACAGCCGCCAGAAGACAGTCAGCAAAGTCGCCGGGGTTGACCTCAATCTCAGGAGTCCTCAGCACACAATGAACTCATACGAAACAAACGACCTCGCACTAAGAACTCTATAAGGACTCTACCGCCATGAAAACTGCACTTCGCCTCGCCGCTCTCTCTACCCTCGCCATCTCCAGCTTCGGGACCAGCTTCGCTCCCCAAGCCGCTCAAGCCTCGACCTTCGGCGAACGAGCTGTTGCTCAAGATGACTTCGTTGCCGTTGCTGCACCCATTGGTAACACCGGACGTCACCAACTGCTCGTCATTGAACAACAATCCGACCGCCGCGATTGCTGGTCAGAAAATGGCTCCACTGTCAATCCTCTGTTAGCCAACTTCGACTTCACCGGGATTTGTGGACGTTATACCGACAGCAACGGTTACTCCATCCGCACCGCTGGACAAGATTTAGGAGTTCAATATAATCTACGCACCGTTCGCCAAGGGTCTGATCTTGTCTTACAAGGGGTTCCCTTCCTCCCCAACCGACCCACCATCGAACTCGGACGCGCTCCCTACACCAACGACTTTGTCCGCATTGACCTCAATGATGGTTGGGAGTTCTCGAAACGCACCTATCAAGGACGCGCTCTGGGTCATGTCTATCTGTCGAACGCTGAAACTCTGACCGCATTAACGCAAAACTCCAACACCAGCGCCAGCCGTCCTTCGACTCCGACGCCTCCCCGTCAACCTCAGGAGAAACAACCCACGCAACCCAGCCAAGAAGAACAGGTGCGGGACGAAATCGCACTCAGCAGCAGCCAGCAAGAGCGCATGACTGAAATCCGTCAATCCTATCTGGCTGAACAGGGCCGCCTCGAAGCTGATTTGAATCAGGCTCGTCAGGAGTTGCAAGAGATGATGATTGGCGATGCGTCAACTCGTCAAATCCGCCGCCAACGCAATCAGGTTGAACGCCTACGCCAACGGATGAGCGACAATCGTTTCTCCAGCATGATGGCGGTTCGCGAGGTGATGTCCGTTGAACAACGCACGGCCTTTGCTGACTCGATGGATTTAGACAATGCTGATGTGGATGCCGTCTTGACTGCACTAACTCGCTAATTTGTCAAGGTTTTTTCGCTCAGGCTTAGCTCAATTTCCGCCCCGGTTGTATCCAGACACCGGGGCTTTGTTGATCTAATTCCAGCAAGGTTCAACAATTAGGATGGTGATATCCCGCGCAACCACCTGAACTCGGGTTCCGGGTTCGAGGATGAGATCCCGATGTTGACATTGCGCTTTCCACCAGGTGGCGCGGTAGTACACCCGTCCTGGACAATGGTACGCAATCCGTTTCGTGACGGTGGCTTCCCCGAGTCGCCCCAAAATGGGATCATAGGGGGGTTGGGGAAGCTTGGCGGTAGACGCCATAAGGTGTTGACGAAGGCCGAACATCGGAAGTCCTCCAGGTTGGTTTGCTTGTTGATTACACCCTGAGTTTTGCGTGATTTATGCAACTCGATACTGAACTCGATACTGACATAGATGCAAGCCCTTACTAATCTGTCTGCTCTCGATGACGATTTTTACGGTTCGCCGACAAATTTTTAGCTTTTTAGCTTTTGGCGCGCGTTGCCCCGCACTCTACCCGATAGGATGAGTGTCGGGATGAGGAGCGGTCAATTGAGGGGTTCGATGCCCCGATAATTGACATACCCCCGAATCATGGACTCGGACTATTTGTAGCGATTCTTATTCCCTCTAATTCTGAAGGCCGTCAAGATAAGACTTTATCCCAATAATCAACAGAAACAGTTGCTTGAGCAATCTTTTGGCAATTGCCGTTGGCTTTGGAACTCTTGTCTTGACTTGATGAATAAAACCGACAACGACACAGGCCAAGGCTTGTCAGGATATGACCTCAAAAAACAAATACCTGCACTTAAGAAAGAATATGAATGGCTCGGATTGATGTATTCTCAATGCTTGCAACAGGTCTGTCTTAATCTAGGTGTAGCCTTTAACAACTTTTTCGAGCGAAGGGCAGATTATCCTAGCTTTAAATCTAAGCATTAAACAGTCAATCCATTATCCTCAAAACGTTCTCGTGTCACGCCGGCTCTCGTGTCATGGCTCCAGCCGTGACACGTCCCCCCGGAGGCTCTGCCTCCCGACTTACATTAAGGAATTAAACCGAGATGATCTTGAACTCGTTTTTATACCATTTGGGTCTTCTGGATCTACGGTGGGATTTGTTACAGAATATACAAAATTGTAGTAGGGGCGAAAAATTTTTCGCCCCTACAGTAACGGGTGTAATCTGCCATAAATTTTCCTTATCACCCTAAACCCAGAAGACCCTACCATTTTTTGAAATCCTTGCCAGACATACAACACCGAGGAGAGCGCGCACTTGCGGTTCGCCCCTACAGACATCTATGGCACAATTTTTGAAAATGGTATTAGAAGAATTATTGAGGAGGGTTATTAACATCGTTATTCGGAGGAGTGGGTAAAGGAACATCCCCCTCAACGGGTGTGAGAGTAACTTGTTGCTCAGAAACCGTTTGATTTGCCTCAATAATTTCGCGGATAGCTTCCTGAAAATGGGTTTGATGCACCCGCTTGGCTTCCTTGGGTTTATCTTCTCTAGCAGCTGCTACCACGGCTTGAAATACAGCATTCTTAATATCGCGACCTGAAATGTCTGCAAATTCTGTGGCTAATTCTGAAAAGTTGACAGATTCCTCTAGGGGAAGTTTCTGAGGGATTTGTACTTTCCAGATGGCGGCTCTAGCTTCTTCTGTTGGCAAATCAAACAATACTTTCCAGCGGATTCGACTTAAAAAAGCCGGATCATAATTGCGAACTAGATTGGTGGCAAAAACAACAATCCCCTGATAAGCTGATAGTTGTTTAATCATGACGCTGCGAGTTAAGTTAACCGCCGTGTCTGTGGATTGCGTTACGTTTTCCAGCCGTTTACCCAAAAATGAATCGGCTTCATCAAAAAATAGAAGAGCATTATTTTGGGTCTTCTGGTTTCAGGGTGATAAGGAAAATTTATGGCGGATTACATCCTTTGATTGTTCAGATTTAATTCGAGACTATATCAAAAGTTTGTAAAAGAATAGAACTATTCAGGAACACCTCACCCCCAAACCCATCGCAAACGAACCACTAACCCCGGCAATAACACCTCTCCCGCCAGCGTTTCTGGGTCATCTAAACACTGCTATCGACGCTCCCGGACAATAGCGGTAAACCCGTCGTGCATCTGGGTCAAGTAACCACCCCAGTCGAGCGCCATTATCGAGGTTTCATCGCTTAGGTTTAAGGTGGAGTCTAGGTTAAGGGTAATCATGATTGATCGCTGTGGCTAAAGGTGAATCGGTTAAAGACTCAATTGAGAGCGATCGCGCGATCGCCTGAATTTTATGATTCCCTCCGATATCAAAAAATAGGTGCATCCACTCCGAAGCCGCAAGAGAACGTTGTGCAAGCCAAGGAGAGGGAGTCACTTGACCCCATCCCACAATCGTACCGAGATGTGTCGGTGTTTGAAGGTCTCCGTTGAGAGTTGGCTGCATTTGGATATCTAAGTGAATACAGCCATTGAGAATCAGTTTCAGGGGTTGATCACCCGAAGCCACATCCGTCGTGATTCCCCGATCATTGAGGTCCCAGTAATAGTTCAGATGCAGGACATAATTATAAGGAAGTTGCCAACCCATGCCGAGTAACTCAGCTTCGGTAAAGTCATACTGTTGCCAGACCTCGTCAAATTGCATAATGTTTGGGAGAATTGAGAAAATTAGTTTGAAATCAGGAGAAAATGTGTTTCTCTCCGAGTTCCTGGTTGACCTAATTCATTCAGCGGTTGCTCACCCGGTCCGCCGCCCCCAGGACCATTATAAACTCGGGCATAACAGGAACCATCCGGTTTGCTCATGATTCTAACGCTGCATTGAGATCCGGGATTGCTCCAGATATGACCCTGACCACTTTTTGAGCCGCCCCGTGCTGCGATCGCAGTCCAAGCTGAAGCCATGAGTTTTGTTTCTAAGGTGGTTTTATCAATGCCTTCTATCAGGAGAGCAAGGACATCCAAAGCGGTGATAAGACGATCAGAGGACATCGTTTAAGACATCTAGTTAATGAATCTTAATCTCATAGCTCCAGCCATGACACGCCCCCCCGGAGGCAGAGCCTCCTTACTGATTCAGATTAACCCCCTCATAAAGCACAGACAACTCCAGTTCAAAATCAAGACTCTCCAGCCGGAACCGTTCCCCCGCCTCATACTGAGC
>NZ_JAWOCL010000077.1:0-27655 GCF_046483825.1 Sodalinema sp. | reverse complement strand
CCCAAAAAAGAGAAAGAGGGCTAACCCCGACAACCTTCTATCCCTGTTGGAAGCCGGCGGTTATGCCCTCTGTAAACCTTGCGTAAATCTACATAGAGTATAACACCCCTTTTTGAATTTGTCACCACTTTTTCAGTGTTTTTACAGAAAAAAGCGTGGTCAGACAGATAAGATAGGACGATTTAACAAGCGTAAACCTTTATTTATCAGGGGTTTTGCTGTTTTTGTTCGTGTATTTTGAATTGTCCATTATTCAACATCCTAGACTCGATTGAGGGCCTTTCCCCCGTCGCGGGACGGTCGTTTCTCTGGAACTTGAGGTAGCTGAATCACAAATACACTCCCTTGGCCCACCTCGGAGGTGCAGTACAAGTGTCCCTTGTGGTTCTGGGTCACAATCTGATAACTCGTTGACAGTCCCATCCCAGTTCCGGTTCCAATGGGTTTAGTGGTAAAGAAGGGATTAAAGATTTTAGAGCGAACCTCTGGACTCATCCCAGTTCCATTATCTTGAATACTAATGGACACCATCCCGTTTTCGAGGCGTGTTCGCAGTCTCAGAGAGCCTTGACAGTCAGATTGAGTCTCTACGGGGAGACGGTTCCGCTTTTCTTCAATGGCGTCAATCCCATTGATGAGGATATTCATAAAGACTTGATTGAGTAAGCCACTGTAACAGGCGATTTTGGGTAAATCTCCATAGTCTTTGAACACTTGAATGGCTGGGGTTCCACCTCGGCCATTGAGGCGATTTTGCAGAATTAGTAGGGTACTTTCAAGGTTATCGTGGAGATTGACGGCTTTGAAGTCTGATTCATCGAGGCGGGAGAAGGTTCGCAAGGATTTGACGATATCTCGGATACGCTCGGCCCCGAGTTTCATCGAGTTAATGGTTTTGGGACAATCGTCAATAATAAAGTCTAGGTCAATCTCGGCGATACAGTCGGCGATCGCCGGCTCGGATGTACCATAGTTCTGTTGGTAAACATCAACAAGCTGTAACAAGTCTTGGGTGTAGTCCGCGATATGGGTTAAGTTGCCATAAATGAAACTGACGGGATTATTGATTTCATGAGCGACACCGCCAACTAACTGTCCTAAACTGGACATTTTTTCAGCTTGAATCAGTTGGACTTGAGTTTCTTGTAAGTCTCGATAGGCTTGTTCGAGTTCTTGGGTTTTCTGTTGAGATTCGGTGTAGAGTTGAGCTTGTTGGATGGCGATCGCCACCTGATTGGCGATATTTTTCAACAACTCAATTTCAGCCGTTCCCCAGGGGCGATCGCTATCAATTCGTCCCATTTCAAACCCACCAATTTGACCCGATCCCGTATGAACTGGCAAAGCGAGATAGAGCTTAATTCCGGCATCCTGACAAAATTTAGTTAATGCCTCATCTTGGGATGTATTGACATCTAACGTATAGAGGCAATCATCGAGAATATGCTCAAATAACGTCGGGAACTCCTCCCACGGATAGGAACCCAGCCAACTCGGGATAGACGCATCTTTGCGTTCATTCACGACTTGCCAGATCGGCGGCGTTGATTGAGGATTGTACCAGCCAAAGGTACAGATATCGACTTCAAGTTCAGCGGCGATCGCATTCACCGCATTTTGTAGAATCGTATTGAGATCCAAAGAATTGCGAATTTCATCACTAATCGCATTCAACAGTTGGGTGCGACTCACCAACGCTTGCAGTGTTGCTTCCGTCTCCAAGCGAGCCGTAATATCCCGAGCCGCCGCATAAATCAAATCACCATGAGGAGCCGCCAGCCACTCAATTGAATGATAATTCCCCTGTTTATCCCGATAACGGTTCACAAAACGATTCACATCACTGAAGTTCCCTAAATCGGATATAGCCGCCAACGTTGGTGCAACATCGTCAGGATGGACAAATCCCAAAAAAGGCTGTCCTTCGAGTTCATTTAAGCCGTAACCTAACGTTGTCTCCCAAGCTCGATTCAGACGACGGAAATTGCCATCGAGATCCGCAATACAAAGGAGATCCAACCCGACTGTAAAAAATCGCTCCAGTTCGAGTTCCGCCAGTTTGCGATCGCTGATATCCATCACCGTTCCAAACATCCGCAACACTTGGCCATCCTGAGACTCTAACTGAACTCGACTGTTGACATAGCGAATGTCCCCTTGCGGTAAAACAATTGCAATATCAAAGTTTTGCGGTTTTCCAAAACTTGCCTCGGTTAAGCGTTTTTGAAATTCATCTCGATAATCAGGATGAATTTGCTCTAAATGTTCTGAAAAGGTTGGTTCTGAATCCTCCGGACTCATACCAAATATCTCAAATACAGTCTCCGACCAAGTGATTTTTTCCGTGAGCAAATCAAACGACCAGTAACCAATACGAGCGACATCCTGAGCCTGCTGCAATCTTGCCGTTAACTCAGCAAGGATCGTTTCATTGGCTTTACGCTCGGAGATGTCATTAAACAGGCCAATAAAGCGGATTGGATTCCCCGCTTCATCCCGTTCAATCACCTGTCCCCGAGACAAAATCCATTTGTAACTTCCATCGTTACAGCGTAGGCGATGCTCACTTTCATACGACTGGCTTTCTCCCTGCATATAACAACTCATATCGGCATAAGCCCTAAGTCGGTCATCCGGGTGAAGGCGAGTATCCCAATCCTCTAGGGTGTTGGTTAAATCTTCCGACCGACACCCCAAGAGTTTGGGCCATTCCGCAGAATAACTCACGACATTGGTTTGCAGATTCCACTCCCAAGTTCCCTCACCCACCGCTTGCAGAACAAAGTCTAACTTTGCCTTACTTTCTTGTAGAGCCAGTTCCGCTTCTTTGCGATCATCCATATAACTGGCAATCCCTAAACAGCAGAGGGGAGTCCCATATTGATCCTGTAAGGGTGAGAGGTTGGCACGATGCCAGTAGTAATTCTGATCTTGATGTAAAACTCGGTATTCTAACCCCCCGACCTTTTGACCGTCGAGAGTGGCGTTGAAGGCCGTGACACAGCGATCGAGATCATCGGGGTGAATAAACTTAGCAAAGGGCTGATTGGGTAAATCCGTCAACTCATAGCCCATGACCGTTTTAAAGGTAGGACTGACATAGTTAAACGTCCCGTCGCCGTCGATAATAAACACCATGTCATTGATGTTCTCAATCACATTGCGGAATTTATTTTCACTGGCTTGTAGGGTCAGTTGGCTCACTTTTTTATCCGTGATGTCCCGGATATAGCCATACCAAGTTGTACGACCCTCGCCGTCTCGCTGCGGTGTCGCTTGCCCGAGAAGCCAGAGTTGGCTGCCATTGGGATGATTCACCCGATATTCGCAAGACCAAGGGGTTAGCTGTTCCGCCGATACTTGAATCGATTGGTTGACCCGAGGTAAGTCTTCGGGGTGAACGACCTCGAAGATGCTGTAGCAGTTTTCTTGTACCCGATCCGGGCTAACACCGTAAATATCTTGGACTCCCTCACTGATGTAGGGAAAGTACATCGTTCCATCCGCTTCGAGGCAAAATTGGTAAATGGCCCCAGGGATATTATGGGCGATTTGTTCGAGGCGATATTGAGCCTGGGGAAGGGATGGGGGTAACGCCTGCGGTGCAGGGGTGATGTCCCGTAGAATCACCAGGTGCAGATGAGGCAGCAAGTGGGCCGTGGCGGTATAGTCAACGTCGCGGACTTCGCCATCAACGCGAACCAGCGAGACTCGTCCTTGTTCTTGTCCTTGTTGGAGGAAGCGTCGCCAACGCTGTTCAATGTCAGCATCGAGGCTGGCGGTGTCTGTCAGAAAATCACGAATACAACGGCCGATGATCTGCCCTCGCTTTAGCCCCAGGAGCTTACAGGCCGCTGGGTTAGCATCGATGTAGCCGCCGTTGTCGTCGGCCAGGAGCATCGCATCGAGGGAGGCATTGAAGAGGGCCGCGAAGGGGCGATCGCCGTCCAGGAACGATGGTGACGCGATCGCCGAACCCTTTGGCTCTACGCTCACTGCTGATTCAAGATCACACCTAACTTTGCGCGAAAATAGCATTCAGTTATCCTCGACCACTTCACAGGACTCAACGGACTAGACCCTGCTTAAGTGTATCATTAATACTAGATAAGCGCTATACCCAAAAATGATTAAAATCGATTTTTTATTTAAAAAATAATATAGCTTACAATCCAATAATGGATAAAACCCTTGCTGTGCAGGGATTTTGGTTCTCCGTCTTTGCTAATTTGGAGTAGATGATTTATCGAGCGTAAGAAATTTTCACATCCGATCATCGGTGACAATCATTAAATTATGTGATAATTTACGTGATTTCCACTTATTAGGAATCCGTGTTTTTATGTAGGAAATTGCCGTATAAATACGGAGACAAGCAACCAAGCGCGGAGCGATCGAGGGTCAGGATGCCTCCGGCCTTGAGGTCACTTCCCTACCCCGAGAGATGGTGGTATCGTTGGATAAGTTGATAAATTTCGGTGTCTGTGCTATGAACCAACTTAAATTTCTGATTATTGCCATTCCGGGGCTAGTTGGCAGCTTTATGGTCATTGACTTTGTGCAATACCTCTATAAGTCCTTCAACCCCAACGCTCAACCGGGCCAACAGGCTCACGCCCTAGTTACCGAAGCCATCGACCTCTGTCAGCGGCTCATGGAAGCCGAGCGTCAAGCATTTCAGGCCTATCTCAAATCCCCAGACGTCAACACCCTCAACGCCTGGAAAGAGCGCACCGTGCAACTGCGGGAACTCTACGCCAAAGCGGATTTGCGCTACAAACGCCGGATTGAGAAGTTTGCTTAGGGAGAAGGGAACACCGGAACAGGGAACAGGGAACAGGGAACAGGGGGGAGAAGGCAAGAGGCAAAAGGCAAAAGGCAAGAGGGGGAACTTATCTCCGGCCTCTCTCAAGAGATAGCTTTAGAAGGCTTCTCTTGTCGGCGTCCTCTTTGGCTAAGCGGGGTCAGGTGTGTTCCGATATCTATCAGGGTTAGGCTTTAACGACTCGGTTAAAACTTGCCCGAACGTACCGCTTCGGCGGGGTTGCTGGGGTAGAAGCTGGCGACGATACCTAGGCTGAGCCACCAGAGGGTATTGAGTTGGGGACGATACCAGACGGTATCCACTAAGCCATGAGCCATGAAGCCGGCGAGGGTGGCGATCGCCGCGATGAGCCAGAAGGCTTGAGGATTGGTGGTCTGACGCAGCCGTTGCAATTGTAGCAGGGTCTGTTGAACGGTGATCGCCAGCAGCCAGAGAAAGGCGGTCAGTCCGATGATGCCGGTTTCTACGGTGATTTCTAGGAGAACGGAATAGGCGCTTAAGGCGGTGTAGCGGGGGCGCATATAGAGGGGATAGACCTGATTGAAGGCATCGTTTCCGGGGCCGATGCCCAGGACTGGGTGATCTCGAATCATCTCTAGGACAGCGTTCCAGACGTTGATGCGGAAGTTGTTACTGCTATCGCCCCGGCCGATGAACAGACTCGAGACGCGATCGCGGATGGGGGGAACGGCGGTCACGGCGATGAGGAGAACGGCGACGGTGATGCCGAGGAGTCCTGGAATCGCCCAGTTGCGCCAGGGTTGCGGGAGGCGATCGCGCCACCAATAGACGGCAAAGAGGGCGAAGATAAAGAGAGTGGCGGCCACGCCAATCCAACCGCCGCGACTGTAGGTGTTGAGGACGACAATGCTGTTGACGGTCAACATCACCAGGGCCAGGGCTTTGGCACTCCAACGCTGCCAAACGAATAGCGCTCCTAAACTGAAGGCGATGGCGGGAATTAGGTATCCGGCTAGGAGGTTCGGATTGCCCAGATAGCTATACACCCGAGTGATACTCCCTGAGGCGGAGTTGGGATCAGTCCAGGTGGCTAGAGGTTCTGCCCCGAAGAAGACTTGGCGCAGTCCATAGACGCTGACAATTAAGGCGGTGTGCAGGTAAACGGTGATGAGGAGCGATCGCAGCCAAGGACTCCGCAGAACCCGCGCTGAGAGGGCAAAGACCACTAAAAACAGGCTCAGTTTTACCCATCCTTGTAGGGCTTCTTGGGGAACCCGTGAGCAAGCGGTGGCAATGCTGGCGATGAGCCAGTATAGGCCAACGCCGAGGTGAATCGGGGTTAGCCCCAAATCACTCTCGTCGGACAGTAGCAATAACAGCAAAAACCCGGCACTGAGAACCAGTAGAATGCCGATAAGTGTGGTTGAGACGAAGGGCGCTAGGGCAAACAGAACCGCCAACAACAAGACCCCAAGGCTGTCGGCCCATTGCATTAACCAACTCCCGGCTTTCCAGCGGTGTAGAGAGCCGACGAGAAGCCGATAGCCGTAACTCCCACTCTGCCAGGGCTGCGGCGACCATTGAGACAGGGTGACCTGGGTCCAAATGTCAGTCATAGGAATGGCTCATCGAAAAACGGGGCGTCGCGCGACATCCCCAAATGACTGATCTGATCGTTGACGATGGCCGTCGATGATGTCTCAAAGAGGCCACCGAAACGTTACAGATGAAAGTGAACAATAAAAGTGAACAATAAAAGTGACAGATAAACAATTACAAAAAACAGTTGTAAAACCCAATCTATACAAGGATTTCTTGTTTTTTTAGTGTCTTATTGTATCTGTCACTTAGGCAGCGGTTTTAAGCCGCGACACACTCTAGGAGTTGGTGGTTTGAGAAGCCAACATCTGTTTGAGTTTAGACAGCTCATCCGCCCAACGGGGATCGGGTTGAGCGCTGTCGGAAGAACTCGAACTACGAGTCGATGAACCCGAACGAGAGCGGTTTGAGCTTCCCGATTTGGGAGCGGGGGCGCTATCGGATTTTTCCTTGCCTTTCTTACGAGGCATGGCTTTCTCGACTTTCAGGGCGGTATCCTTAAACTCTTTGCCGTTGAAGGCTTCGACGATTTGATCGGCCTGTTCGTCATTTTTGGCGGTGACGAAGCCAAAACCGCGACATTTACCGGTTTTGCGATCGGTGATGACTTTCACTGAAAGAAGTTCGCCAGCATCCTGGAAAAAGTTTTGCAGTTCGTCTCGCTCAACATCTTTGGGCAAGTTACCGACATAAAGGCGAATAGACATAGTGAGTAAACCTCTAAACTAAAGCGACGTATTTGAATGAAAAATCTCGATCTCAGCGGGGGACTTTGAACCCTCTTTTGTGGCGCACGGGCCATAAATTCCGGTCAAGTATCCCTAATCCTGCTGAGCCTATCTGAACTTGACAGGTTTGCTAGCATCTTTTAACCCCCTCCGTAACGGCCAAAACTGTACCCGTCATTGCTCCGGCTCTTCTGCTGTAGCGTTGAATTTTGCTCGTGCATGAGGTTCGTTGCTGCTGCAATGACGGCTGTGAAGTCCACGGTCTTAACGAGTCTGTCCCGCGCCAGAGAGTGACATCACTCTATCAAGTTATGGGCAAGTTATGGGCAAGTTACGGGCGGGTTGCTGATCTCGTCTTAGGGGTGCATTCCGAAGTCGCGCTGGCCAGCCTCTCTCTACGGTATCACAGTTACCCCGCAGGACAAGTCTTTCCAGATTCGGGAACGCTCCGCTAACCTGTGCTCGGCGAGTTAAAGCTCGGTCACACAGAACGAGCAAGGGCGACTTTCTATCCTAAGGGGAAAAGGCGGGTTTGGCAATAGAAATCGACCAAGCTGTACGATTGACTCGGATATTATTAATAAATGTAACAAACAAAAGTGTTTAATGCAATCCCCCCGATCGCAAGCATCGGTCTGATATAGTGATTGCACAGTGCTAACTCACCGTTTGCCGGCCCATCGTCTTCAACGGGTGTCAACCGGGCAAGCCGAGTGGGGAACATCATTACGACATGTCTCAAACGCCACCCCCATCAGAGGATAGACAACCCGGAGCGCTGCGATCGCTGCTGATTCGTGTATTGCGCCGCCTCATCGCCGCCCTAGAACGCTGGCTGGTACGCCTCGAACGCCCTGAGCTGGCCGAACCGTTACCGTTATGGCAAAATCCCCTGGTGTGGATTGGGGCGATCGCCGCCACGGGGATCGCCGTCGTTGTCGCCATTGTGGTTGTGCCACAAGTCACCACAGAGGCGACAGATGTGGCGGTCACCTCGACCCCGGCCCCAGTTCGCGAAACGCCCTCACCTTCCCCAGAATCTGCGCCACCCGTGGCTCAAACCCCGAGCCAAGATGAGATGGCTGACGAGATGGCCGATGAGATGGCCGATGAGATGGCCGACGAGATTATACCCGATCGCCAACTCGAAGAACCTGAGCCATCGTTACCCCCCTCACCTCCCCCAGCCGTAGCCGAATCTCCACAACTTCCCCAGGAGACTCCCCCAGAAAGGTCGCCGGAGCCATTCCCTGACTCTCCTGAGCCGGTGAAGCCCTCAGCGCCCGCCAGCAAACCCATTCAGCTAACCCCTGAACAGCAACTCATCGCCGCCGTGCGATCGCAAATCAGCGACGTGGCTCGTCCCTATGAAGACTGTCATCGCTCAGGCCTCAACCTCACTCAACAAGAGGAATGCAGCCAAGAGAACCGCTTTGTCAGCCGCATCAGCGCCAACTTTGAGGCGGATCTGTTGCGCGTCGAAATCAACCCCCAATGGTATGACCTCGACAGCCAGGAACGGTCAAAACTCGCCAATGGCCTTTGGAGTCAGGCCCAACGGCTCGATTTCGCTCATGTGGAAATTGTCGATCAGCAAGGGGTTCTCGTCGCTCGTAGTCCCGTGGTTGGCAATGATGTCATTATCCTACGGCGATCGCGTTAACCCCATTTTGCCAAACCGACCTAGGGACTCTCAATCTTGACAAAGACGTCATAGCGGCCGCTGCGTTCGTCCTGAAACCCAACCCGCACACCAATGGCCTCAATCGCATCTAAAAACTCCTGTTGCTCGGGTGGAAGCTGTAACAGGGGTAAATCAAGAGATTGCTCTTGGCCATCCTCCCCAACTTGAGTGGGATTGAGATTCAGGAAAAACAGACCATTACTCTCATCCGGCTCACGGGGAACCACATCGTTAAACTCGGAATTGCGAGCCAAAGACAACTCCGGCTGAGGCAAAAATTGCTCCGTGACGGGTGAACCCACCGTAAAAAAGACCACCGAATCACTCAGCCAACCATGACTGACGCTCAAACCCTTGCGGCGAGTATCCCAGGTAACGAGACGCCGTTGTCCGAGTTCTTCGACTTCTACATTCACCTCAAAGCCATAGCGATCGACAACAGCCCGATCAATACGTCTGAGGAGGGTTTCCGTCGCTTCAATATCTCCGGTTTCAGCCATGACCACCAAACTCCCCGGTAGGGTTGTCTCTTCGTTACGAGCGGTGGGAATTAGACCGAGGGCAAATTCTCCCGTCATCCAGGGTAACAGTTCGTTGTCAAGGTTAACGCCGACGGTTTGTTCGAGAGCGCTACGAATCCAAGTCCCATTAATCGGAAGGAAGGGATTGGCTTGAGAATCTTGTAGATAATCCTGCCAAAGTTTGTTGAAGTTCGAGCCGGCCATGACCATCATCGTTGCAGCAGGGAAACGATTAACCAGGGTGGGGGGTAGGCTGTTCTCAACATCCAAGAGAGTCTCACTCTCGGGATTGAGCCAGGAGAGGGTATGGAAACGAATCCCCTCGTTTTCGAGATCAATGGTGCTGGCTAAACCTTGAGTCTCCAAGGTTTCTAGGGCGTTAGCATTCAGAGGACGGGTCGAATCCTCCGCTAAGGTCGCGAGTGAATCGGGTACGTTCACAAATAAACTGGCCAAATCTGTGGCGGGTAGAGCCTCCCAGGCTTGGTTATAGCCGGGAATCGTTAGAATCGACTGATTGTCTCGATAGGCATCAACGGCCCGGTTCACGGCACTCGATTCTTGAGAGACAATCAGGAACCGCCGCTCAACCACCGCCAGGGTACTGGGACGGTTGGCCGCTTCTTCGCTGAGAGGATCGTCAATCTCGGGTTCATAGATGGTAACACCGCGATAGTTGCGCTCCTCTAATCCTGACTGCTCCTGACGTTGCGCGACAATCGATCGCAGCCGGCCGGCATTGCCAATGGGGAGAATCAGGATGTTGGCGCGATCGGCTCGCAAGTCCTCAGGCGGGGTGCTTTCATCGATCTCCGGCGGCGGGAGAATGGCCAGGGTGATACGATCGCCCACCCAGGGCGCGATATCCTCTTCATAACGATAATCAGACCCGGCTAGGAGATTATCTTGCAGTTGAGTGAGTCCCTCTTGGAAGCGGGCCTGACTTCCCTCGGTTCCATAGTTCCGTAAGCGTCGCCATTGGCCCGACTCGGTGGAGACGGAAACAGCCATGAGGGCATCCTCGGGGACAAACTCGGCCCCGACAATTAAACTGAGGTTAACGGGCCGACGCGAGATGAGGCCATAGACAACACCGCCACCAACCAGAATTAAACCAACAACAGCTAAGGCTCTCCAGGGTGGGGATTTTCGACGGTTTCTCCGATAAGTTCTCATAGAGTCTCGATGAGGCGATCGCAACAGGTGACAAGGGTCTGGGGAACTCCCTTTTGGTCATAATCTCCATAACCCTGCTACTGTACCAGGATTTTTCCAAGATGCGATCGCCTCCCCGCTCGACAACGGGCCATTGATACCAAATCAAGGCAAAATGGAAGAAAACCCTACATCTCGGAGAGTCTCTGTGTCCTCAGTTCTGCTTGTCGATGGTCATTCCCTGGCCTTTCGTGCCTACTACGCCTTTGCCAAAAGTCGTGAGGGAGGCTTGCGAACCTCAACCGGACTCCCCACCAGTGTTTGTTTCGGGTTCCTACGCTCCCTCCTCGATAGTATCGCTACCCATCGCCCGTCTGCGGTGGCGATCGCCTTTGACACCAGTACCCCCACCTTTCGCCATGACGCTGACGCGAACTACAAGGCGCAACGGGCCGAGACTCCCGAGGACTTTATCCCTGATGTCGAACATCTCAAGCAACTCCTGGCGGCCCTAAATTTACAAATTTTCATCGCCCCAGGCTATGAGGCTGATGATATCCTGGGAACTCTGGCTCAGCAGGCCAGTCGGCAGCAGTACAAGGTCCAACTCCTCAGCGGCGACCAAGATTTGTTTCAACTCATTTGTGATGACCCCCCGATTACGGTCTTACATTTAGCTGGGGGCTGGGGACGCAAAAACGCCCGTCCTCAAGAGTTTCAGGCCCAACAGGTTCAGGATAAGTTGGGGATTCGTCCTCAGCAAGTGGTTGATTATAAGGCTCTGTGCGGTGATAGTTCTGATAATCTCCCCGGTGTGAAGGGAATTGGTCCGAAGACAGCGGTTAAACTCTTGGAGGAGTACGGCTCTCTCGATGAGATTTATAACCATCTTGAGGAAATTAAGGGCGCCACTCGCAAAAAACTAGAAACGGGACGAGAGGCGGCTTATCACACGCAATACATGGCTGAGATTAACTGTGAGGTTCCTCTTCAGTTCAACTTAGATGACCTGACGCTGCGGGGGTTTGATGCTCAGCGGCTGTTACCACTTCTCGATCGCCTTGAACTCCATTCTCTACGCGATCGCCTCAACACGCTACAAGACCAACTCGGAGGCGGCGCAACGGAGACCACATCCCCTCAACCGACCGCCTCGGGGTCTCCGGCTCATTCGGCTGAACTCGACGATACGGGGTTTTGGAGTTGGGAAGACACCCAAGCCAGTCAACCCCCCGAGGAGTCTCGACTACGACCGCTCATTGTCGATTCTCCCGAAACATTGCAAACTCTGATCAAACGGCTTCAGGACCAAACCAATCCTCACGCTCCGGTGGCGTGGGATACGGAAACCACCAGTACGAAAGCCACGGAAGCGGATTTAGTGGGACTCGGCTGCTGTTGGGGGGAGTCTCCTGAGGATCTCGCCTATATTCCCCTGGCTCATCGTCAGGGAAACGCCTTGTCGTTGGAGCAGGTGTTGGAGGCGTTGCGGCCGATTTTGCAGGGCGATCGCTATCCCAAAGTGTTTCAAAATACAAAATACGATCGCCTCGTCTTGCGTAGTCACGGGATTCTCTTACAAGGAGTAGTGTTTGATACGCTCCTGGCCAGCTATCTCCTCAATCCTGAAACCACTCACAATCTCACGGATTTAGCCCTACGTCATCTGGATTTAACGGTCAGCAGTTTTAAGGATATTGTTCCTAAGGGAAAAACCATCGCCGATGTCTCGATTCCCGTGGCGGCTCACTATTGCGCCGAGGATGTTCATGTCACCTATCGCCTCGTTCCTCTGTTACGAGAGCAACTTCGACAAACGCCTCAATTGGAAACACTCCTGAATACGGTGGAATTACCGTTAGAGGCGGTCTTGGCGGAGATGGAGTTTTTGGGGATTCGCCTGGATATTGAGTATCTCAAAACACTCTCAGATCAGTTGGCTGAGCAGTTAGATGAGTTAGAAAAAACAGCCTATGAGTTAGCGGGTGATTCCTTTAACTTAAACTCCCCGAAACAACTCGGCGAAATCCTCTTTGATCGGCTTGGTTTAGATAAGCGAAAAACCCGTCAGACGAAAACGGGGAATTATTCGACCAATGCCAAGGTATTGGATAAACTGCATGGGGATCATCCGATTATTGATGTCATCTTGGAACATCGCACCTTGGCAAAGTTGAAATCGACCTATGTGGATGCCTTACCTGAGTTGGTTCGTGTAGATGAGCAGCAGGCGAACCGCATTCATACGGATTTCAATCAGACGATTACGGCGACGGGGCGGCTGTCGTCGTCGAATCCGAATTTACAGAATATCCCCATTCGTACTGAGTTTAGTCGTCGGATTCGTAAGGCGTTTTTACCCCGTGAGGGTTGGCGGTTGGTGACGGCGGATTATTCACAAATTGAGTTACGAATTTTGGCTCATTTAAGTCAGGAGCCGATTTTGTTAGAGGCGTATGATACGGGTCAGGATGTCCATCGCTTGACGGCGCAATTGTTGTTTGAGAAAGAGGAGATTTCCTCGGAGGAACGACGGTTGGGTAAAACGATTAATTTTGGCGTGATTTATGGGATGGGAGCGCAACGATTTGCCCGAGAAGCGGGGGTGAGTTCTTTGGAGGGACGGGAGTTTATTGACCGCTATAATACGCGCTATTCTCGGGTGTTTGCCTATTTGCAACAGATGAAGCGCGAGGCGATCGCCCGGGGCTATGTGGAAACGCTCTGTGGTCGCCGTCGTTATTTCACGTTCGAGTCCTCAGCCCTGCGAAAACTCCAGGGACAGCCGGCTGAGAGCATTGACTTGGAAAATCTCAAAAATATCAGTTTAGGGGACTCTCAGGCTCTGCGAGCCGCCGCAAATGCCCCAATTCAAGGGTCGAGCGCTGACATCATTAAAATTGCTATGGTCAAGTTACATCAGCTTTTGGGCGATCGCGCGGCCCGGATTTTGTTACAGGTCCATGATGAACTGGTCTTTGAAATGCCCGCTCAGGAATGGCCACAGCTCGAATTTCCCATCCGCGACACCATGGAATCGGCACTGAAACTGAGTATTCCCCTCGTGGTCGATATCCATCAGGGAGAGAACTGGATGGAGGCTAAATAAGGGGAAATATCTAGATCGACAGGATGCTGATTAGGAAACCTGAAGTCATTGGTTCTATTTTTAAATCAGAATTTGATGACGTTTTCTGTCAGTTCTCCTAAACATTGTTACAATAAGTAAACTCCTAGACATTAACTGCTTATGCTTGTCTATCAGACCCACTTGGCGACATACGATAGACCTGCCGCACAAGACACGCGGAGACTCTGTAAGGTTTTCAGCACCCTAAATGCTGAAAGCTGTCCGCGCCATTACAATTTTCACATGCACTCGGTCTATTCCGACGGTCGCTTGCGCCCTGAAGCCATCATGGAACAAGCGGTAACCATTGGCCTGAAGGGATTGGCCATCACAGACCACCACAGTGCTGATGGCTATCGTCAGGCGCAGCGTTGGTTAGACGACTGGCGGCGTTCTCTTCCCGATGCGCCCATCCCTCGTTTATGGACTGGCGTCGAAATTAACGCTGACCTCATTGGTACGGAAGTCCACATTCTCGGCTATGGCTATAATCCGGGTCACAAGGCGATTCAACCCTATTTACAAGGTGAAAAGGTTGAAGGGCGAGCGTTTGGGGCCAAGCGAGTCATCAAAGCCATTCAGAAGGCGGGAGGCTTAGCGGTTCTCGCTCACCCCGCCCGCTATCGCAAATCGGCCAATCAACTCATTCCTGCGGCGGCTGAACTCGGGATTGACGGGGCGGAGGCTTACTATTCCTATAACAATCCAGATCCTTGGCGTCCGAGTCCTAAGGAAACGGCGAAGGTTAAACAACTCAATGCTGAGTATGGGTTGTTTGATACTTGCGGTACGGATACTCATGGTCTAAGTCTGTTGCGACGGATGTCTTAGACCCTGTCTTGACGATGTCTTAAACCATTTATCCCTCTCCTACCCCGTGAGAGGGATTTTGCTGGGTGCGGGCCGGCTACCTCTTCAGGCTTATCAAGAAATACTCGGTCGTAGCCAAGATGAATTCAAGAACTCGGTTGGGGTGTTCCTGCGTGATCGTCTAATGGTCTGAGGGAGTCCAGGAAGACGAATCACCCAGGGAATGCCCGTGCTAGAATTCAAATCGAAAGTATCCGAGTTTATCCAACCCGTTACAAATCTGGTTTGATGTCACATGAAAACTCCCCTAAACATAATTCTTGACCAAACCTATCAAGGGCTAAAAAAAATTTATAACCAAAAACTTGATCAGGTTATCCTCTATGGATCTCAAGCCAGAGGAGATGCAGAACCAGACTCAGATATTGATATTTTGATTGTGTTAAGACAAGATTTTAGCTACTCCCAGGAAAGTAATAAAATTAGTCAACTCATTGCTCGGTTATGCCTGGAACATGATACTCTAATTAGTTGCGCCTTAGCGAGTCGTCGTCAACTCGAAGACTATAATAATAGTTTCTTTCGTAATGTTCGACGTGAGGGAATTCGTCTATGACCCCGGAACAACAGAAACTGCTAAAAAAAGCCACTCGTAGCTTAGAAGCGGCCCGAGAACTCAATCATAAAAAGTTTCCTGATTTTGCCGCCTCGCGTACTTATTACGCTATGTTTTATATTGCCACTGCTTTTTTAGAAGGAGAGGGATTATCTTATTCTAAACATTCAGCAGTCATTGCTGCATTTGGAACACACTTTGCTCGCACAAAACGCATTCCAGTCAAGTTACATCGCTATCTTATTGATGCTGAAAGAATTCGCTTGAGAGCTGATTACAATACTGATTTGGATATCACAGAAGCCGATGTTGAACAAATCATTGCCCATGGAGAAGAGATGCTGAATTTTGCGTTAGAAAATCTTGATTCATTGCCTCCTAATTCTCCTTGAACATCATCGATCTTAATAGATCACTCTTCAGATACAGCCATCATAGCTTGGCTTAAAACCTTCAATTATTGTCGATTGGATGGCCGGTAAAACGCGAATATTTCATGTGACCCGACATATTTAGACCCGATATCGCGACCATCCCTTTGAGCTTTTTCTCAAAGTAAATCAACCCGCCAATCCGGCTTTCAACCCAAAAACTGCCATGAATAAACTCATAGTCAGGAATTTTGATTAAAAAGATGTTTCGTGGGTCTTTTTTAACAATCTCTTGACTGAGCATCGGGATGATTTGTTGTAGGAAGGGATGCTCAACAGGCTCGCCAAACTCGATAAACTCAGGATGATCGGCAAATCGATCCATGTAATATTCCCACAACTTCCCTAAGTTCTTTTCGCGATTGAGCCTCATCTCTAGGTCTTTTAACCGTCTCAGATTGAATGAGGGCTGGGGTTTAGGTGTTGACATAACTTCGTTACCCTGGTAATAAAATTGAATCCCGATGCGATCGCGGACAAGGTTGGTCTTATATGATTTATCTTCCCCTATCATATATTGCTGATCCCTGTCAATGTCATCGTCTCAAGTAGCCAGGAATCAGATCAATCGCCTCCCCCCTCCCGGAGTTACCCCGTAAAAAATAAAGTTTTGTAACAATTACCGGAGATTTCCGTAAAAACCGGCTTCTCAAACCGACAGATTAAGGACAGGGTTCACGCTTTAATCATCATGGTTACGTCCAGCCGCAAAAACCTTCCCCCCCAGGCCGAGATTGCCCAAGATTGGATTTGTCCCGATCTGCGGCCCTATTGGCAATTGGCGAAGGTGAAACAGGATACGCGGGTTGTCCTCCGTTGCCCCGAAACGGGACAACGCCATGTCTTCTCAGAACACGAAGGCTTTGCACTGCGCTACTTTCAGGGACAATACACCGTCGAGACCGTCCAACAACGCTGTCAGACGGAATTTTCCCTCGTCGATAGCCAACTGGTGTGTCAACTTATCCGTAAACTCATTCATAAAGGGATTCTGGCCCTCGACCAAATCCCCTCAGGAAACGGCCCTCGCCTCAAATCCTGCGTGGAATGGATTGATCACCCCGATGGCTATTGGATTCTTCGGAACCCCGAAGACGGAACCTATATCCAAGTCTCCCGCCGAGATCAACAGGCGATCGCCGCTCAGGTTGGAGACGGTCCCCCCCAGTCGAGCCAAATCTCCCGGCAAAAATGGCAGCAACTCCTACAAATGCTGGCCAGTACGGGAATGCTGGAGGGAACTGAACGCCAAAAACCACCTCGGGGCAAATTCAACCCCCTGCAACTGCTGTTTTTCAAAATTCCCCTGATTAACCCCGATCGCTGGCTCGATCGCCATATCAACAAACTGCGCTGGATTTGGACGAAACCCGTTTCCTTTCTGCTGCTGGCGTTCCTCAGCGCCTCCCTCGTGGCCGGAATGGCCCAATCTCGGGCCATCCTGCAACTTGGGACCCAACTCTGGAGCGAGCATCGCGCCGCTATCCTGGTTCCCTTTATTCTCCTGGCTATGCTGGTGGTGTCCATTCACGAATTGGGCCACGCCTTTACCCTCAAATACTATGGCGGTGTGGTTCCTGAAATCGGACTCCTCTTTATGTGTTTGTTCCCCGCCGCCTACACCAACACCAGCGACTCCTACTGTCTCTCCCGTTGGCAACGGATTCAGGTGGTCGCCGCCGGAGTCCTCACCCAGATTACTATCGCGGCGATCGCCCTCTGGCTTTGGATTCTCGCCGTTCCCGGCAGTTCTCTCTATATCAGCAGCTATCTACTGATGCTGGCGGCCCTATTCACCATTGCTCTCAACCTCAACCCCCTCGCCAAATTCGACGGCTATCACCTCGCTGTCGCCGCTAGTGGCATCAATAACCTCCGCACACGCTCCTTTAAGTTCTATCAACGTCTGTTTCAGGGCAAACCCAAACGAGAAACCGCTGCTGATGCCAAAGTTCTCGCCCTTTACGCGCCTTTGAGTTTGTTCTATATCTGTAGCGTCTTTGGCTTCCTATTTCTGCGTCTGAGTGATTGGACGCTCACCAATATTCCGGCGATCGCCCTGGTGCTAATTACCATCTGGGCGATTTATTTCTTCCTACTTCCGGAAAACAGTTAACCCCACATTGTTCACTCCATTAAGGGATCTACACCATGACCTCTCAACCTCAACCTCAATCTCCTCTACGAGTCGTTCCCCCAACCCCTGACGCACCCCATCAAGACGCCAATCCAGCCCCCAGTTCCCCTGAGCCGGAAGCCGCTGAACCCGCTGCCACGGCTAAGCCGGATACTCAAAACTCCGGACAGGGTTGGTTACGAGTTGGCGCGGTTGTTCTCGTTTTGGGAGCCGTGGGATTCATTCCTCTGGAGAACCATGTCGGAGCTGATGCAGAAGCTCAAGCTCGGAAAAACCAGCGACAAGCCGTCACGATGCCCAGCGATGGCCAGCCAGAGTTCTATCATCAATCTGGGGACTATGTGCAAGCGGGAGAGCCAGTCGTCAGAATTATCGATCTGCAATTGGGCGATCGCATTCGGGACTTGCAACGAACTATCCAACAACAAGAAGGGGAGTTAAGACGCTCAGAAATTGATTTGGAGCGAGCCGAACAGCGGCTACAAAGTGCTAAAGATGAAGAAAATCAAGCTTACAATCGTCTAGCTAACCATAATCAGGAGTTACAAGCCCTCATGGTTGGTCCTGGATTACCCGCCAGTCGCCAATTAGATCACGAACGTGATTCGATTGAGCGGGATATTGCCGGAGTTGGAGATGAGATTCGCAGCCTCGACGCTCAAATTGAAGAATTAAAAACCCAGCAACTCACCTTAGAAAATCAGGCATCCCCACTTCGAGAAAAGATTACAGATTTGCAAGCTCGACAAGAGCGTATAACCTCACTGCGCTCAGAGGTGAATCCAGACAGTGAGGTGGTCGCACCTTATGAACCCCACCTGGAGAATTTGCGTGATCAAATCTTCAATTATCAACAAGAACTGTTGCGGGTGAATGGTGAAAATCGCCAAATTACCTATCAAATTCAACAGTTAGAGCATGAAAAAAACCGCCAACGGAATCGCGCTCAAGGACGAGGATCTGAAAGTCTCGCCTTGGTTGAACGACAAGACGACCTGATCCGGCAGTTTCAAGACGAACGGCAAAGCTTGCAAGATCAATATGAGCAGCAGCAAAACACTCGTCGAACTCTTGACGCTGAAGTTAACAGTGCTAGGGCTACGGTTAGCAACCATCAACTAGAACTCGATGCCCTACGTCATGAACTTCAGGAGCTAGAAAAACGGCAAGACAACAACACGTTTCATGCTGATGTTTCAGGGGTGATTCTAACGGAAGATTTAGATCTACAGAACCGTCAATATATTCAACGGAGTCAAGAAATATTGTCAATTGTTAATGTGGAACAACTCGATGGTGTGGCTTATGTATCCCAGGGCGATCGCCACCTCATCACAGAAGGGCAACCCCTAGAATTTCGCGTTGATGGTCAAGCCAATTTCCGCTATCCCGCCACTATTGAAAGCATTAGTCCTCACTTCACTGAAGATGGTCTGCAACCGGTTTCTAAAGTCACTTTTACCATCGATAACCCAGACAACATTCCCCTAATCGGCGCCCAAGGCTACGTCAACATTCGCACGGAAGACCGCAACCTCTACCAAAAAATGCACCATCAATTTAGCAAACTCATCGACCTGCCTCGCTATTTTCCCTGGCTTTCACGAGAGTAGGCCCATCGTCGTTACGCTTAAATCCCTCTCCAGTGGCGAGAGGGATTGGGGGTCAAGCTAACCCATTCGGGATGCTCTTAGTTGTCCTCTGACCGTCTTAATCGGTCAAGCCATTCTCTAACGCATAGCGAACCAACTCCGTGCGGCTGTTGGTTCCGGTTTTGCTAAAGAGACGACTCACATACTTCTCCACATTGCGGACACTGGTTTCGAGGCGACTGGCGATTTCCTTATTCATCAACCCTTGGGCCACCAGTTCCAACACACTTTCCTCCCGAGGCGTTAAGTCAATCTGCACCGGATCACTTTTCTGGGGAATGGCACTTTTGTGGGTGAGCAGTTCCTTAATTTCTTGGATTTGTCGAGCTAGGGTGGCGATATCTGGGGTTTCGCCATCCTCTAAGCCTTCCGTTGCATTAGAACGACGGGCCAGCAGGTTTTCCACCACCGCCACCAGTTCATCGGGGTCGAAGGGTTTGGAGATATACGCATCACAGCGGGCCTGATAGCCTTGGATGCGATCGCTCGTCATCCCTCGGGCCGTCAAAAAGACCACGGGGATAGACTTGAGGCGAGGGTCTTCCCGCATTTGCTTGAGCAGTTGGTAGCCGTCCACCTCTGGCATCATGATATCGGTGATGACCAAATCGGGGATATCTTGCTGGAGTTTATCCCATCCTTCCTGGCCATTGGTGGCCACCTCCACCGTAAAGCCACTTTGGGAGAGATAGGCTTGGACCGCCTCCCGCAATCCGGGTTCATCATCGACCAATAAAAGTTTATCTGACATCTATCGTTGCATCTGTGGGTGTGATTCCTTTCTCTAGGATAGACCCAGTGGGCATAAATGCAGTTCGGGAGGCGTGAATCGGGGTCATTCATCGCCTCGACGCTTCAGCGAGCGATCGCAACCATTCCCCAACGCATCCTCAGCCAAACTCGAGTCACGCATTCCCCAAAACCCCCACCGTATAATGGGATACCAGCAGCCTTCAGACTTGACCCTCCCCGATGACCCTTCCTTTTCTTCGCCGCCATCGCCGTCTCCTTCTCCATAGCCTCGGCCGATTGAGCCTGATTAGCATTACCGCCGTTAGTATCGCCACCGCCTCCAATTGGGCCAATCATCGCAACTACTGGAAGGGGACCATGTTTCGCGTGCAAACCGTGGACTTCAACCTCCTCACCCACAGCTTACCCACCAAACTCTCCTATCTCCTGATTGAAAACCAACCCCAAGAACTACAAACGACCCTAGACAGTAACTATGGACGATTTGGCCTCGTTGTCACCGACTGTTCGAGCGATCGCATCGACTGTTCCAACCAAACCATCCTCCACCAATCACCCCAAACCCCCTCCATTCCCCTCAGCGACCTAGAAAATCATCCCTTCGATCTCCTCCGAGATCCGCCGCCACTGTTCGCCGAGTTCACCTATCCTCAACCCGACGACGCCAACCCCATCACCACAGGACAAACCAATACCGGAGACATCATCGGCCGTGTCTATTACCTTCGTCACATTCCCCCCACATTTGCTGAAGATTATCGCGGCTGGCTCCTTAATCCCCTCCAACTCAATGGATCTCGGTTTATTTACCTCTTAACCACCATTTTTTTTCTCACCGCTGGGGTCATGACTTGGCTGATGATCGAGATCATCCTTTATAGTCAACGCAAAAAACGCCAAGAACTGCAACGAGACGCTCAAACCCTTAAACAGCAGCTCGAAAGTCAACTCCAACAAATTCCAAAACTCCTGCAAGAACGGGAACTCGCTCGCCGGGAACTTGACGCCTACCGAGAAAAACAGCAACAGCAAACTCAAGACTTGCAGAGCTTAATCGACGACTATGAAACCCAACTCGCCGAGTTTGAAGAACAGCAACAGGAAAGCGTCCAAACCCTACAACAGTTAGAGCAAGAATTAGCCACCGTTATTGAGTCTAAAACCGAGGCCCAAGAGCAAATCCAGGAACGGGAGCGCAACATCGCCCAACTCAAGAAAGCGCAACAGGACAAAGACCAGCAGCAACGGGAACGAACCCAAGTTTTAGAACAGTTGCGCGAAGACTTACAGATTGCTCAAAAGAGAGCCGCCAAAGCCCAACAGGAAACCGAAAAACTCAATCAGATTATTGCCGATCTCACCCGCGATCGCAACCTCGCCCAACAGCAATATCAAGAACTCAAACAACAACTCAACCAAGACGTCGATAACCCCGGCTTCAAAAAAGCCCTCGAAACCTCCCGTCGAGAATTAGAACGAGTCCAACAACAAGCGCAAGAACGAGAACTTGAAGTTCTCCAAGAAAATGAACAGCTCAAAGAAGAAATCGAACAAATCATCGAAGATAACCAAGAATTTGAAATGTATGCCCTCGAACAAAACGAACTCCTAGAACGAGAAAAATCCAGATTAATGCAGCGCAACTTTGAACTAGAAGCCAATAAAATTTATATCGAAACCCGAATCCATCAACTCGAACTCCTCGAAGAAGCCATCAAAGATAGTGACCCCGAAGACCGAGAAAAACCAACCCAAATTTATCGCCTCATCTTTTCAGAAATGCCCCATGTCTCAGGGCAACGAATCATTAACGCCCTCAAAAAAATAGGCTTCACCGAAACCCATATCACCGGCAGCCATGCCCACCTCAAAAAAACAGAAACCCATACCTGTATCGTTCCCGTCCATCCCGACTTACCCCCCGGAACCCTTAAACATATCCTCAAAGACGCCCGAGTCAGCATCGAAGAACTCAAAGAACATCTCTGAGAGAGCATCCCCCGACCCAGACCCCTCAGCAATTGTTCAGCAATTGTCAGGAAATCCCCAACGGGGCCAAAGAACTCCCCCATGCACCGTATGATATTTGGGGTGCATGAAGCCCACGGCGGCTTGCCAGACGCTCGCCCTGTCGTTACTAGAGAAACAATCATATGTTTGTATCTGACACCAGCATCGAGTCCATTGAAGCCTGGGAAATCCTCGACTCCCGAGGACGGCCCACCGTAGAAGCCGAAGTTCGCCTCGCCAATGGTGCCATCGGTGTAGCCAAAGTCCCCAGCGGCGCATCCACCGGAACCTTTGAAGCCCACGAACTCCGCGATGGTGACCCCCACCGCTACAACGGTAAAGGCGTCCTCAAAGCCGTAGAAAACGTCATCGACAAAATTGCCCCCGAACTCGTAGGTAAAGTCGACGCCCTCAACCAACTCGAAGTTGATGGCGTTATGCTCTATCGCGACGGGTCCGACAACAAAGCCAACCTCGGCGCCAACGCCATCCTCGCCGTCTCCCTCGCCAACGCGCACGCCTGCGCCAGCGCCCTAGAATTGCCCCTCTACCGCTACCTCGGCGGTCCCCTGGCCAATCTCCTCCCCGTTCCCATGATGAACGTCATCAACGGCGGAGAACACGCCGCCAACAACATCGACTTTCAGGAATACATGATTGTCCCCGTTGGCGCACCCTCGTTTAAAGAGGCCCTGCGTTGGGGGTCCGAAGTCTTCGCCTCCCTCAGCAAAGTCCTCGACGAAAAAGGCCTCCTCACCGGAGTCGGCGACGAGGGCGGATTTGCCCCCAACCTCGAATCCAACACCGCCGCCGCTGAACTGCTCGTCGATGCCATCCAACGAGCCGGTTATACCCCCGGCGAACAAGTGGCCCTGGCCCTCGATGTGGCCGCCAGTGAGTTCTACAGTGATGGCCAGTACACCTATGACGGGGCCAGCCGTTCCCCCGCTGAACTCATCGACTACCTGGCCGGCTTAGTCGAGAACTACCCCATCGTCTCGATTGAGGATGGCCTCCATGAAGAAGATTGGGATAACTGGAAACTGCTCACCGAACGCCTGGGCCATCGCTGTCAGCTCGTCGGTGATGACCTGTTTGTCACCAACAAAACTCGCCTGCAAACAGGCATTGAGCGCTCCGCCGGGAACTCGATTCTGATTAAAGTTAACCAAATCGGCTCCCTCACCGAAACTCTCGAAACCATTGATTTGGCCACTCGTAATGGCTTCCGCTCGGTGATTAGCCACCGTTCCGGGGAAACCGAGGACACCACCATCGCCGACTTAGCCGTCGCCACTCGGGCCGGACAAATCAAAACGGGGTCCCTCTGTCGCAGTGAACGGATTGCTAAATACAACCGTTTGCTACGGATTGAGAGTGAACTCGGCGATCGCGCCGTCTATGCCGGAACCATCGGCATGGGTCCCGGTGCAACAGCCTAACCCCCCATAAATCAGCCCCCCAGCCGAAACAGAACAAGCTGCTTTGACTGGGGGGAGCGATCGAGACCTTTAGGTTACCGGTCAGCAGAATTAGGTGGCTCATCGAGAACCCACCCATTCCCAAGAACTAGGAACCCGTGACTCGATTGGTGAAATTGACAATCTTGCTTTGTAACTCCTTACGGGCCTCAGCAGTAAGCAGAAAGCGGAAGATGAACCAACCCGAATAGCCGATGCCGACCAACTCAAAGATTGGAGACAGCAGCGGGATATCGTTAATGGCATCAATAACAGACAAGGTTAAGTAGAGTGCGACAAGCGCCCCCACAACCAACGCCACATTGATGAGCGGCTTTTTGTATTCTGAGAAAAAGTGACCCACAATCCCAAATAGGTCAGACAAGACCGAGAGGACTTGTGCCTTCACTTCGTTAAACTGGTCTTTATTCTCCGTATTTCCCGCCGAGTTGGAGATCTGAAGTTCCCCACCCTTCGATTCGACTGCTGCGGCAGGCTGATCTGGGGTTGTGGTTTGTTCTCCGTTGGGGGTCGTTTCTGAAGTCATAATTAAAACCCTTAGAATGACAACGTTGATTTTATCTGAGAACGTCCCGACCTTAAATCTTAGAGCGTCCCGAACAGTCGCAATCCTACACCACATCCTAACCCTTCATCAGGATGCGATGCAAAACTTCCCCGAGACTAAAGCAGAGCCGCCCAAATTGCAAGTCAGTCTCACAACACACCTCAGAGAATCCCCCTCGACTGCACTCAGCCAACTCTTCAGCCAAGTCTAATGTCTGTTTCCTCTCCCCCTCTATCTCCCACCCTGTCCAAAATCGCCACCCTCCCTGACGATGTGGTTCATGCGATCGCCGCCGGAGAAGTCATCGACTCCCTGGCCGCCGTCGTCCGAGAACTAGCAGAAAACGCCCTCGACGCCGGAGCCAGCCGCATTGCCGTCTCCGTAGACCCCCAACAGTGGCGTGTCCGCGTCGCCGACAACGGCTGTGGCATGACTCACGACGACCTCGAACAGGCCGCCCGCCCCCACAGCACCAGTAAAATTAACCACCTCGACGACCTCGAACGCATCACCAGTCTCGGCTTTCGCGGCGAAGCCCTCCATAGCCTCGCGCAACTGGCCCAACTCCACATCTACAGTCGCCAGGGCGAGGACCCCGGCTGGCACGCCTCCTATAGCCGTCACGGCCGCATCACCCGCCTCATCCCCGCCGCCGTCGCCCCCGGAACCGTCGTCGAAGTGCATCAGGTATTCCAACGCTGGCAACAACGGCGAGAGGCCCTTCCCAACCCCTCTCAACAACTGCGGGCCGTCCAACTCACCCTTTATCACCTGGCCCTTTGCCATCCCCAGGTCTCCTGGCAAGTCCGCAAAGGTCAAAAACCCTGGTTTAGCCTCAGCCCTGGCCAAAATGCCCAGCAAATTCTCCCTCAACTGTTGCGAGGCGTCAGTCATAACGACCTCTATTACAGCCAGAGTGAGACCTTAGAACTCGTACTCGGTCGGCCCGATCGCTGTCATCGCGGCCGCCCCGACTGGCTCAAATTCGCCGTCAACGGGCGAGTCGTCAACCTCCCTAACTTTGAACAGACCCTGCTGAGTACCCTCTCGCGATCGCTACCTCGCCACCGCTATCCCCTCTGTTTCCTCCATCTCCACATCCCCCCCCAACAGATCGATTGGAACCGCCATCCCGCCAAACGAGAAATCTACCTACAAAACAGCGACCAGTGGCAACGCCAACTCCGTGAAACCCTCGATCGCACCCTCACCCTCGACAGACACGACGGCAGCGACCATTCCCGCGTCCGTCAACTGCTGCAAGTCCAAGAATCCTCCGGCCAGTACCACGTCCAAGAAGCCACCATAGACCCCACTCAGGAGTCCCAGAAGACCCCTGAACGCCCCCTCATGCCCCTGCGAGCCATTGGTCAAGCCAACCGCACTTATATCGTCGCAGAACACCCCGAGGGAGTCTGGCTCGTCGAACAGCATATCGCCCACGAACGAGTCATCTACGAACAACTGCGCCAAGACTGGGCCTTACAAGACCTCGACCCGCCCATCATTCTCTCAAGTCTCACCCCCGCCCAACTCGACAACCTACAGAACATTGGCATCACCGTTGACCCCTTCGGCGACGGACTTTGGGCCTTGCGCCAAGCCCCCATCCCCCTCGCCCAACGAGATGACTGCCCCGAAGCCCTACGAGAACTCAGCCAAGGCAGCCTAGAAGAAGCCCAAGTCGCCACCGCCTGTCGCAGTGCCATTCGCAACGGAACCCTCCTCACCCTCAAAGAAATGCAGCAACTCCTCGATCGCTGGCAACAGACCCGTAACCCCCACACCTGCCCCCATGGACGCCCCATTTACCTCCCCCTCAACGAATCCTCCCTGGGCCGTTACTTCCGCCGCAGTTGGGTCATTGGCAAAAGTCATGGAATTTAAACCATGCTAAGTATTGCGAAGTTTTCCCCCCAACTGTTGACAAGTGTTACGGGGAGTATCCATAATTTTGGATTGTGTAAACTTAACCCTAATCAAGACCCTTGGCTAACGTAGTTGTAATCGGTGCCCAATGGGGCGACGAAGGAAAAGGCAAAATAACCGACCTGCTCAGCCGATCGGCAGATGTTGTAGTACGTTACCAAGGAGGGGTAAATGCTGGACATACCGTTGTCGTCAAAGACAAGACCTTTAAACTTCATTTAATCCCGTCTGGTATCCTCTACCCCCAGACCGAATGTATTATCGGCTCAGGTACGGTCATTGATCCTCAGGTTCTCATCGAAGAACTCGATCGCCTCAAAGACCTCGGTATTCCCACAGATAACCTGAAAATCGCCCAGACCGCTCATGTGACGATGCCCTATCATCGCATGATTGACCAAGCCTCCGAAGAACGGCGCGGAACCCACAAAATCGGCACCACCAAACGGGGAATTGGTCCGACCTATGCCGACAAATCTGAGCGAACCGGAGTCCGAATCTTAGACCTCATGGACGCCGACAGCCTACGGGACATCCTGGCCTGGACGATTCCCCTCAAAAACGAGATCCTAGAGCGACTCTATAACCTGCCTCCCCTCGATCCCGAAGAGGTCGCCCAAGTCTATCTCCAGTACGCCGAGCGTCTGCGGCCCCATGTCGTCGATGCCTCCCTCTGCGTCAACGATGCCGTCCGTCATCGTCGTAACGTCCTCTTTGAAGGCGCTCAGGGAACCCTCCTTGACCTCGATCATGGAACCTATCCCTACGTCACCTCCTCCAACCCCATCGCCGGCGGCGCCTGCATCGGCGCCGGAGTTGGCCCCACCATCGTCGATCGCGTCATCGGTGTCGCCAAAGCCTACACCACCCGCGTCGGCGAAGGCCCCTTCCCCACCGAAATGGTAGAAGGAATTGGCGAAACCCTCTGCGATCGCGGCGCCGAATTTGGAACCACCACCGGCCGAAAACGCCGTTGTGGTTGGTTTGATGCCGTCATCGGTCGCTACGCCGTCCGCATCAACGGCATGGACTGTCTCGCCATCACCAAACTCGACGTTCTCGACACCCTCAGCGAACTCAAAGTCTGTGTCGCCTACGAAATCGACGGCGTGCGCACCACCGACTTCCCCAGCAGCGCCCGCCAATTCGCCAACTGCAAACCCATCTACGAAACCCTCCCCGGTTGGCAATCGAACACCGAAGACTGTCGCAGCCTAGAGGATTTACCCCCACAGGCATTGAACTACCTCAAGTTCCTAGCCGAACTCATGGAAGTTCCCATCGCGATCGTCTCCCTCGGCGCCGGCCGACACCAAACCATCATCGTCGAAGATCCCATTCACGGCCCCAAACGCGCTCTCCTAGATGCCAACGGCGACCCGGTCATGAAAAAATAACCTAGATATCAAGGCATCCCCCCAGATGTCCCTGCCGGAAACGGGTGCGCCACCTCCGGTACACCCCTGCCCAGTCCCCCTCTTGCCTCTTGCCTTCCTCTCCCACGTGTTACCTACACTCGCGAGAATGCTCACGTTGTAATCTTTGATTCAACGTTGAGATGAATCACGGCAACTACTGTAGTACAATAGGGAGACACTTCAAGGTAAGTAGGTAACGTAAAGACTTTGCGGTAAAGACGGCATTGTGTGTAGTCCAGTCTAACGACTTGGTAGCCTATGAGGACTT
>NZ_JAWOCL010000281.1:0-9898 GCF_046483825.1 Sodalinema sp. | reverse complement strand
TTGGTCGAGAGTTTAACGACGGATGCTGTTGTCTATCGGACCCATCAGGTTCATGGCAATCGCATCGCCGCGACGCAGTCACTTCACCCCATCTCGGCGACTCATCGCGGCACCACCGAGGAAGCCGATGGACTGGTGAGCGATCGCCCCGAGGAATCCGTCTGGGTTTGTACAGCGGACTGTACCCCCGTCTTGATTGCAGATGTTGACCGAGGATCTGTGGCGGCGATTCACTCCGGCTGGCGGGGAACAGCGGCCAAAATTGTTCCGGAGGCGATCGCCCAATTCTGGAATCGTGGCAGCGAAACCCCAAATCTCCGGGTGGCCCTCGGGCCAGCCATTTCTGGGGAAGTCTACCAGGTCTCGTTAGATGTGGCGGCCCAAGTGGCGGCCACACTTCTACCGGGAAATCCTCACCAGGAACGTGAAGCCATGATTGCCGCACTCTCGGACTTCGATGATACCCCCGTCTTGCCCGATGTTGAACCGGGAAAAGTGCGACTGGATGTCCGGCGGGCCATCATGCACCAACTTCAGCGGCTGGGACTGGTTCCCCAACAAATTGCCATTTCCCCTCATTGCACCTACCGGGACCGCGATCGCTTTTTTTCCTATCGCCGCACCCAGCAAAAACAGGTGCAATGGTCAGGAATTGTCAATCATCGAGGTCAATCATCGACCACCAAACACCATTCATAGAGATCGTAGGTGACGCAGTCGTTCAACACCAGAGGGTCTTGTTGGACAATCGCTTCGGCCTGTTGCATCGATTCTGCCTCAAACAGCAACATCCCACCGCCTCGACGGTTCCAGTAGCCACTGCGGGCATGATGTCCCTTTCGATTGAGGGCTTTGACATAGTCGACATGGGCCGGAACATACTGATCAAAGGTGGACTTGTCCACAATCCCACTTTCAATTTTGGCAAACCAAGGCATGACGGAAAGGCGCTAGTCCTGAACGCTAACTACAGGTGACGCTCTCTACTGTACCGTACTGTGTTAATCACGAGTAGACAGCAAAAAAGCCCCGATGGTCGGGGCTTTCAGAAATTCAAATTTAACCTAACGCCTAAATCACGGTGACGTTTTGGGCTTGAGGACCTTTCTGTCCTTGTTCAACGGTGAACTGGACTTTTTGACCTTCTGCGAGGGTTTTGAAGCCGTCGTCAACAATGGCTCGGAAATGGACGAACACATCAGGTCCGCCGTTTTCCTGGGTGATAAAACCAAATCCTTTCTCTTCGTTGAACCACTTGACGGTTCCGGTAACTTGACTTGACATAATTGAGTGTATCCTGGGTAAAAACTGGATTTGGTCAAAGAAAACTTCAGAGTCTTCACGATGCGCTTGGGGTTCTAGTCCGTATCGTCGTTTCTTGACCGCTTTGGTGTTGATCGCCTATCCCCTCAAGACTCGAACTTAAGCCTACCAATAAAACCTAGGAATTGTCAAGCCTTAATTTAAAAATTTAGGGTCAACTTTCTCGAAGGTTTCCCACAAAATTGTTGGGCAAGGAGCCTTCATTTTTGCCAAGTCTCGACCAACTTTCCTTAACGGGTGGGCAATCCAGGTTTTGGAGACCTCCAATTTTTCCGGCAGTCGACCCAGAGTTTGGGAGAAAAATCGAGGAATTTTTAGGCAAAAATTTCCGAATTTGGGCGAATCATGTCTAGCCCTGGAGCCGTGGCTTAGGCCGGTTTCGTGGCAAAGCGATCGCCGGCTTGACGAATTAACGATTGAACAAAGGCTTTGCGACGATTTTTCTCAAACACCTGTTTCACAATCGCTGCAAACCGTTCCCCATTCAGAATCGCCCCACCCTCACGAGCGGCCAGTTCATCGCACTGCTCAAAATACTCAATTAAACTCAACCCCGCAATATGCGTCAGGTACGCCGCACTCAACCCCTGAGTCGCGCCCCCGGCCACAAAGGTAATGGGATTGTGTTTCAAAGCCGTGGTGACCAGTTGGGTTGACACTTCGACTAACCCCAATTTCACCAAAACCTCCGCCAAGGTTTTCGCCGCCGCTTTCGCTTGGTCCAGTGATAACCGTTGCTGATAGATTTTGCCCAAGTTCATCACCAATTGCACATTGACCGCCGCCGTCGCCAATAAATCTAAACTGGGAACCGGATTCCCAAAGGCCGCCGCCGCTGCAATCCATTGGGATTGACGAATCAGGGGCAAGGCCCGCTGACGACGGAAACGGTTAATCTCGCGGCGGATGTCACTCCGTAAGGCTTGTGCGGCTCGGTAACTGGTGGCCCAGATCAGGCTGGGAGCATCTTGGTGCAGCGTCTCTAAACATTCACTGAGGGCCGCCAGTTCCGGGGCTGGGGTTGTTGTGGAGGTTTCAACACTATGGTCGGGCTTATATTGGCGCACTTCAATGGGACTGGGGGCCGCAGCGATGGCGAGAATGCGATCGCCCCGGAGATAGGGTTCAGCCTGTTGACGAATCCGACCTAAAATCTGAGCCTGTTGTTGGGGAGGATGGCGATCGCTTTGATTCCACACGAGAATTAACGCCTGTCCTGTGGCTGTTATCCTCTCAACCCAATCCAGCTCAGATTCTCGAATATCGCCATCAACCACAAACACGAGAACATCGGCCCGTTGAGCCTGGGCCAATAGCGTCGCATCCTCTCGTTGCAGACAAGCGGGTAATTCCTGAATTTCGACATCTAAGGTAGACCCCATCGCCAGTTCAGCCTCTAATGCTGTCACTAAGGAGGTTTTGCCCACAGACTTGCGGCCCGTCACAGCGATCTGAAGGGGGCGAGTCTCATCGGTCGCGACTAATGCCTCGAGTTGCCCTTCAAATGCCTCGACTCGAGACGACTCAGAGATCTCTGGCGATAACTCTGATGACTCCGATAACTCACATTCGCGGGCTAAAATCCCTAGGCTGGCCCGAACTCGATTTAAAGCTTGCTCAACTTCGGCCCGATTGATTTGGGTTAGCCGGGGTTCAGCGGTGGCGGGGGCCGTGTTACGCCCCAACCCCCAAATCACGGCCCCTACGATAATGAGCCCCCACACACCCCAGTCTCCGAAATCAGTAAATCGATTGCCTAAACTATCAAAAAGCCACAAGGCGCCTGAGGCCCCAAGCCCAAAGACTAGAATTGGTTGCTTGACGATCCCTACCATGATTACTCACCACAATGCTGCAACCCCACTTCGCCGGGGCTGCTTTCCATCCTATCGTTAAATGGGTCGCGCTACGGGTCGCCTACTGCCCCAATATCGCCTTGTGATAGCGCTGAACTAAGATATCTATCCCCGTAATCGCAGTGCCAACCACAACGGCGTTAGCGCCAATTTTAAGCGCCTGTCGTGCCATCTCTGGCGAGGCAATCCCCCCTTCACAGATGATGAATCCCGGACAACTGGCCAGGATATCCTTGAGTAAGTCCCAGGCTGGCGGGGTTTGACCCTCGGTGGTGGCGGTATAGCCGTAGAGCGTCGTCCCGAGGATCTCGATTCCCAGTTGGGCCGCCGTCTGAGCTGCGTCGAGGCTGTCGATATCTGCCATCATGGTGGTTCCTAACTGGGACTGGACTCGTTGCACAATCTCCGCTAGGGTTTCTCCCTGGGGACGAGGCCGTTCGGTGGCGTCGAGGGCGATAATATCGGCCCCGGCGGCGGCGATCGCCGCTGCATGGTGAAATTGTGGGGTAATGTAAACATCGCTATCGGAACAGACCTGTTTCCATAAGCCGATAATGGGGGTGTTTGGGAGTTGCTGACGAACCGCTTGCACATGGGCCGGGGTATCGACGCGAATCCCCACGGCTCCTTGGTTGACGGCGGCTTGGGCCATGGCCGCAATGATGGTCGGATTGTGGAGGGGAGAGTCTGGAGGAGCTTGACACGAGACAATGAGTCCGGCTTCTAGGGATGAAAGGGCGATCGCCATGGACAGTTCTCGAAGGCTTAGAGTGAAAATCGGCTTGAGGCTATTGTGCCAGAGTTTGCGGTGGGAAAGTGCGTTAAGGTGCGATCGCGGGAACCTTTCTCAATGAGTCCATCTCAATGAGTCCAATTCTGATTTCTCTGATCAGCGGCTCAATTCAAGGTATTAGAGAACGTATCTAAGCCATCTAGGGGGTTCCCCTGTCCACATCACAGCAACGGATTATGACTGACAATTTCATTACCATTGATGACCAGGCAATTTCTTTAAAACAGGCCATTGGTTATCTCAATACAACTGGCGATTTACCGAAGTTTATTCAACGGATTCTCTACCGCCATATCATCGAGCAAACTCTGAGCCAACGCTTAGATATTGCCGTTGAACCTCAGCAAATTGAGCAGGCGATCGTTAACTTTCGGGTTCAAAACCAACTCACAGATCCCAGCCGCTTTGAAGAATGGCTCAAATCTCAAGGGTTGAGCTATGATGCCTTTCAAAAACGTGTCTCAGAATCGCTGCGGGTTGAGCTACTCAAGCAGAAAGAAATCCAAAATGATGCTCGTCAGTATTTCAAAGACAACAAAGCAGCATTAGACCGGGTTGTTTTGTCCAGAATTGTGGTTTTAGCTCAAACTTTAGCCACTGAAATTCAGCAACAGCTTGCCGCCGGGTCAGCTACTTTTGAATCTTTGGCAAAACAACATTCGATTACGAATGACAGTTCTGTGGGGGGGATGATGGGAACCCTACAACTAGGACAGTTACCACCGGAAATTCGCCAACAGCTCAATGGACGCAGCGCGGGTGATATTATTGGTCCTCTGGAGGTGGAAGGACGCTATACAATTCTACGGATTGAACAAGTCCTTCCAGCCGCCTATGAAGGGGATCTGCGTAAACAACTCGAAGAGCGATTTTTCGCCCAATGGTTACAAACTCAACTCAAAGACCACGAAATTAAGCTCAATGTTGAGTAGGTCTTTTTCATCTCGTTCTTAGGTTTTTTGAATACCCTCTATATCCTGGTTTTTTGTTTCAAGGCGGGCGGATTTAGGGGGTATTTTTATGTTTGTTGTTTGCCAGATTTTTTTATTTACAAAGTCTTCATCTTATCGTAAAATAGAAGGTAAGAAAAAAATTATACCAAATCCCTAGCTTTCATTATCTCCCGTGGTTTACGAGCCTTTACACCACAAATATCGTCCTGCCACGTTTGCCGATTTAGTCGGACAGACGGCGATCGCCAGCACCCTAACCAACGCGATTCGTCAAGAGCGTATTGCCCCAGCTTACCTATTTTGTGGACCGAGAGGAACCGGCAAAACCTCTAGTGCGCGGATTTTCGCGAAATCTCTCAATTGCTTGAGCGGCGATCGCCCCACCGAAACCCCCTGTGGAACCTGTGATACCTGTCGCAGTATCGCCCGAGGCTCTTCCCTAGATGTCATCGAAATTGATGCCGCCAGTAACACCGGAGTCGACAACATTCGCGAACTCATTGAACGGGCGCAATTTGCCCCGGTTCAAGCGCGTTATAAAGTCTATATTATCGACGAATGCCATATGCTGAGTACAGCGGCATTCAACTCTCTCTTAAAAACCCTAGAGGAACCGCCCGCTCACGTTATCTTCATCCTCGCCACCACCGATCCGCAACGAGTCTTACCGACCATTATTTCCCGCTGTCAACGGTTTGACTATCGGCGGATTCCCCTAGATGCTATGACTGGGCATTTACGCTACATTGCCCAACAAGAGGCGATCGCCATCAGCGACGAAGCCATTACCCTCATTGCCCAACTGGCACAGGGTGGCTTACGGGATGCCGAAAGTGTCCTCGATCAACTTAGTTTACTCCCCGAAGAAATTGACGTTGAACGGGTTTGGGATCTCGTTGGAGCCGTTCCCGAGCGAGATTTACTGACCTTACTTGAGGCGATCGCCGCCAACAATCCCCAGCGTGTCTTAGAACATTGTCGCTATCTGCTCGATCGCGGACGAGAACCCCCAATCGTCATGCAAAATCTCGCCGCCTTTTATCGAGATTTACTCATTGCAAAAACCGCTCCCCAACGCAACGATCTCGTCGCCGTCACCGCCAACACCTGGGAGGCCCTCTGTAACTTCGCTAAACAGTGGGATGAATCCCTAATTCTGGCCGGTTCCCAACATTTACGAGCCTGTGATAGCCAAGTTCGCCAAACCACTCAACCCCGTCTCTGGCTAGAAGTGACCTTACTAGGGTTACTTCCAGGAAACCTACAGCGTCCAGCGATGGCCCCACCGGTGATGGCTCAACCGGCGATGGTTCAACCCACTCAAGCAACTGGCCCGGCCGCAATCCCTCCGGCCAGCGTACCGCCTGCAAGTCCCACGCCAGTCCCAGCGGCGGTTTCCCCAACCCCGGCCTCACACCTCCCCGCCGCCGCCTCAGCCGCAACGAAGGAACCCGCTCAAACGGCTCCTATGTCAGCGGTTCCATCACCCGTTCCATCACCCGTTCCATCACCAGCTCCCTCGCCGGCCCCATCCCCGAATATCAGCCCCGAGGAGACAGGAACCTACAATCTGCCTCAAGTTTGGCAACAGGTAATCGAACGACAACGATTAGCAACCAAAGAACTCTTACGCCAACAGGGTCACTTACTGAAATTTGACGGTCAAACGGCTCAGATTGGGGTGCCGAAAGCCCTCATCAAAATGGCAGAAACGAAAGTTCCTGACATCGAAGCGGCCTTTGGCAAAATTCTAGACAAACCTATTCGCGTCAGCATCGTTTCGTCCCAGGGACAAGGAAGCGCACCAGCCCAGTCAAATCCCCCAACGCCGGCGCCTCGGGCTGCGATCGCCTCCCCCCCCGCGTCCACTCCAGTTCACCCCTCTCAGACCCCCTCAGCCACCGCATCAGGCTCGTCTGAGGTCTCCCCAGCCACGGCAACTTTGGACTCCCCTCCCTGGGATAATTCGCCCGCGAATCCCAATACGGCACCGGCACATCCACCGGCAGGATCAGAGTCAAATACATCAGAGTCAAATACATCAGAGTCAAATACATCAGAGTCAAATACAACCATTGCAACCCCCGACCCCCCAGAACCAGCGATCTCCCAGAATGGCTCAGTCGCCACAGACCCCCGAAATACCTATCAAGATCCCCATCAAGATCCCCATCATCAGCCAGGGAGTCCTCATCTGGCCAGTGCTGGGACAATTGAGGATAGCTCGGGTCGCACTTGGGAAACCGAAGAACTCAACAATGTAGCTGAGCAATTTGCCCAATTCTTCAATGGAGATGTGGTGGAGTTGGACGATGACCTCGATTTTGAACTTTGACCCGTTAACTGGGTTCGGGGACTCCTCGGTGAACCGTTTTGACCCATTTGAGCCGTTTGGGGCGAAACGCTAGCCGAGCGGTGGTACTGGCCATGACTAACAGCCAATGCAACATATACAGGGTTCCCTGAATCGTGTCACGCAGCAACAGAGGCCAGGGTTGCCGTTGCTGGGTGACACGATTCACCCGTCGTAGGCCCAAGAACATCCAAACTAAGGACAGACTAATGGTTAGGGTGGTCATGGGGCTAAATAGGGGCAGACGAGTCCGCAGCAGAGAGAGCAACAAATCCGGGAAGGCGGCGGTGGGGAGCAGATATTGAATCCAAAGGAAGACGATTAAGTCAAGCCGTTTTGAGAAACTCAGCCGTCGGCCGCACAGAAGTCGCCAATAGTCGAGATAGCGTTGATAGCCACCTTCGGCCCAACGGGAGCGTTGATGCCACAGGGCCAGGGTTTCGGTCACGCCTTCTTCGCGAACGGTGGGAGTCGTCACACAGTCGATGTCCCAGCGGTCCAGATGTAGGCGTAGGGTGAGGTCGAGATCGTCGGTGATGGTTTCTTCGTTGAAATAGCCGCAGCGTTCGAGGGCGGTGCGGCGAATGACCTGTCCGTTGCCTCGCAGTTCGCCGATTCCACCGACGGCCACCCGTTGTTCTTGCAGATAGGCATCTAAAATCATTTCTGCCCGTTGTCCCTGCGTCCAGAGGTTTTCGGCGGCGTTGCTGATGGCTTTGCGGACTTGTACGGCGCCGATGCGATCGCGCTGAAATAGGGGCAATACCCGCCAGAGGAAGTCGGAACTGACTTGAGCATCGGCGTCAAAGATGGCGATGATGTCTCCTTTGGCGAGTTTCACGGCTTGGTTGAGCGCCCCGGATTTGCCGCCGCGAGCGCTGTGATCGCGATGGAGGACTTGTAGGCGATCGTAGGTTTGACTGAGCGTATCGAGCAGTTCTGGGGTTCCGTCACTGCTGTTGTCGTCGATGGCCCAAATCTCATAGCGATCGCCGGGATAGTCAATCTGATTCAACATCTCAATCAGTGGGGTGATGGCCGCTTCCTCGTTTTTGGCCGGAATCAGAAACGAGACATAGGGAAGTGGGCCATCGGTGGATAAGGGGGCGAGTTGACGACGAGGGGGGGGTAGGACAATGGTTCTGAGAGCATGAACGCCCACGAGTCCGGTGAGTCCCCAGACAAGCCAGATTCCCCAAGAGACAAAATGTAGCCCGATGACAATCCCCCAAATGAGCAGTAACACCAGGGCCGCCTTGCCTCGTCGTCCGGCATAGCCTCGATAGGAGGAGGATAACTCCCCCGAGGTGCTGACTGATGAGGGTGGCTCTACGGGGCGATCGGACAAAATTGTATGTAAGGGTTCCCATAACTGAGAGGGATTGCGATCAAACCAAAAATTTACGGGCATAGTGGGGGTTTGTTGTGCTGCATTCTCACGAAAAAGGGCTGTAGCTGTGAGACCAAGCTACAATCTCAAAATATCTCAAAGTACTCTCTACATTGACATCCTCTCCCAGCAACCCTAACGGCTATGCCGGGAGATTCCCTGGGTCGCCCCAAAGATTTCCTGCTTCAACAGGTGCCAGCTAGACTGGGTGACCCCAGCCCCCGCTGCATCCCCTCCACAGGCATTTTCGATTCCCCGTTGCCCACGGGTACAGATAACTTGTCCACTGGCTACATCACGGGGTTTGATTGACCCGCAGTTATGGCAGTGATGAATCCGGCTTGAAAGGTCTTTGCGAACCTCGGCCCCACAATCGGGGCATTCCTGGGAAGTGCCACGAGCATCCACCTTGCCGTAAAACACATCACGCTTCCAACACACCCAGGGAAGGATTTGGTTTGTGAACTGTCCCAGTCCAGCATCGAGGGTGTGTTGGCCCAACATCCCTTTAGCCATAATGCGGAAATCCAAATCTTCCACGAAAACCATCCCTGCACCGTCACAGAGGTGATGAGCCAATTTGAAATGCCAGTCTTTTCGCGTATCGGCAATCCGTTGATGGACTCTCGTAATTTTCTTCTGGAGTTTCAGCCAGTTAGCTGACCCCTTCTGCTTTTTCTTCAATCGGCGTTGCAGCGATTTCAGCTTGCGTTGCAGTTTGTTGAAAAAGCGAGGTCGCTTGACCTGTTCTCCATCAGACGTTGAGAGAAAGTATTCCAGGCCCACGTCAATCCCCACCGGATGTCCATGAGGCATCACCGCAGGAATCTCGACATCAGCCTGAAGGCTAAGCATGACAAAGTACCCCGATGCCTTGCGGACAATTCGAGCTTGCTTGACCTGGAACACCTTTGGTATTTCCCGTGACCAGCGAACCCGAACCCAGCCCAGTTGCGGCAGCTTTATCCCCTCATCAGACACGCCGTTTTTGAGCATCTGGGGGAAGACAAAGCTTCGCATCCGCTTGGGCTTTTTGAATCGTGGTAATCCCGAACGCTTTAACCGCCACGACTCCCAGGAGGTTTCCAATTTTCGGAGAACCTGCTGAAGAACCTGAGCGTTGACCGTCTTGAGCCGAGGAAATTCCATCTTGGCAGCGGTCAAACGCTTAGCCTGAACGTGGTAGTTAGGAAATGGTGTATCGGCTGGCAAGATGAACTCCTGCCGTAT
>NZ_JAWOCL010000268.1:0-10613 GCF_046483825.1 Sodalinema sp. | reverse complement strand
AGTTTTCTTGTCCTAGTGGCGTAAAGTTTAGAGAAAAAGATAGTATTCCAGGTTGGCTATCCACACTTCTTCTTTCCCAAAACTCAACTTTTAAAATTGGCTTTTGGGCAATTGAGGAAATCGGAGACCAACATCATTTCTCAATTATGCACAATGCTGAGATGAGTTTAATAGATGTTCAATATTTTGGGAGAACTGTTTTGAAATTGATTGATGAGTGTGAAAAACTAGAACAAGCAGTTTCACGTGCATTAAACAATTATTAACTCAGTAATTGGAGTTTAGAGCTAAGGATAACCTCCAACCATAATCTGAATAATAGGAAATTTGGAAACCAAGTTGGTTATTGAAGGATGCGCATCATATTACAGCTAGGAGTCGTATCTTGATTTATCAAATTACAATCCGCCCAGCGATGATAACTCGCAAAGCGTCCCCGAACCCACCAGTGCGATCGCGCTTTTGGTACTGGGGATAGTGGGTCTGACTTCCGTGAGGAAAAACCGTCAGTCAGCCTAGTACTGTGCGGGGTACATTTCGGCGCGGATTCCCCTCATTCCCCGGCTCCCCTTCTCCCAAAACAGGAGAAGGGGAGTTTGATATGAAGCATCGATATCCTGTCCCTTGCCAAGCTCCCTCTAAGATAGCGCGTTGCAGGGTATCTTAGTGTTTTCTCGTAGTTGTTAGAATCAGGCGATCGGTCCACTGCAAGGCTTCCTGAATCTCCATAGCTGTCCAATTAGGTTATAGTTTTGTTGATATTAGCCCCCAGTTTGCCACATTTTCACCTTTTTAGCTACAGGACATTACTTTTTGTCACAATTTTATTTTGGGTATTGGAGTTGAAAGCCCCCCTAAGTCTCACTTTTTTGGTGTTGTCAAATGAAAAATAAGTTGAGAAGATGAGGATACAAGGTCAACAACAAGGAGACATAACTATCTCTACCCCATATTAACCAGTCTATTTTATGTTGAATTGGTTTGATCTGAGTTTAGATTGGTATCCGAAATAAAAGAAAACTGCTTCAATTTCAAGCCAATGATCGGACTGATTTCTGCTTCAGTAACAACTCGGCCGGAATGAGTAATCATTTCCACCTTACCTTGACGGTCTAAACGCAACGAATAGGTCCCTTGACATTCAGATAGCCGAGAGCGAGTTAAGTTTAATGCTTGCTTAAATGGATGGTTTTTGAAACATTGCACAGCATATCGAGAACAGGTTGGCTCGAACAAACAAGTTCGCTTGTAAAAGCGACGGCCTATCCCTTGATAAATAAGGATTCCTAATATTGCCAGTTTATTAAGAATCCAATCAAGTCGAGTAGTTTTAAGCATAGATTAGATTTTGACCGCTGTTCCCCAAGCAAAAATGTCGAGAGATTCCGTAGGGGTACTACATCCAGCTTTAGTCCCTGGACGATTCTGAAAATTAACAAAAATTACTCCATTGGCTCCCTTGGCTTCTGCACTTTCTTGAAGTCGCTGTAAAGCCATCTGATACGCATTAGAGACATCAACTTTACCGCTACAGCCTTCTGCTGTGCTATGGAAGCCGACGACTAAGCCCATCACTTCATAGTCTTGACAAATTCCACCAGAACTCACAATCATTTTAGCTTCCTCTTCATTCTATTTATGTTTTTCTCATAGTATATGATATACCGTAATTTTATTTAAAAGCATTAAATTTAAGATTTGTTTACATAAATCAATGTATCTTGAGTATACTTCTATACAGATAATAGCTCATTTTTAGAAAAGCCACTCGCGTTTACTAGGTCATCAGAAATCACTAAATTCATGGTAAACTCTCCTAAGCTAAATTTCTTGGTTCAATCTTAGCAGATGGGGGAGCCATTTAAAGCCAGTGGTTGCAGATGCCATATCCCCCAGAATTAGAAACCGGGTTTCTGAACACAGTTTTTTGGCTCTTATCCTGGGATAACTTCAAAAGCATCTTTATCATAGAGTCGATAAACATAAAAATCACTATCTAATGTGAAGATTCGCTTAATTTTTTGACGTTCTGCCACAGCAACCAGAGAAGCATCGGCTAAATCCATAGGTATATCTTTATATTTTCCCATCAAAACTTTCATGCGTTGACATTCTGCCTCATTAGCGGTATGAAGATACAAGGCTTTTCTATTGATGAACTCCCATAGAATAGTCTGAGCTGACCAACCTCGTAATTCTGACAAGAAGTACATCGCCTCAGTAAAACAAGGCCATCTTGTTAACATAGAACCTGTTAGCGTTTTATAAGTTTGAACACATTTAACATGGGTGTCTCCCTGGCCTTTATCAATCAGAGCAATGAGCGGCCCAGTGTCCACTAACATCATGGTCGTCGCAGTCCTTGTTTAGATAATTTTCTGGCAATTTGTTCACCAAAATCGGTTGACTGAACTTGATGATGAGGTTCCATTTGACTATCGATCGCCCCAATTAAATCTCCAATTTTTTCAGATAACGGTTCCGATTCAGGTTCCGCTTGTTCAAGTTGAGATAAAATCCAACGTTCGGGAGTTACCCCTTGTTTTTGGGCGACTTCGAGGAGGGCTTGATACGTTTGTTCAGATAGAATTAGGGTATGTTCTGACATGAGTTTACTGAGTGAGCTTGCTCCGATTTTAACTCCAATACCTGTGAATGACAACGATGCCATTGAGCCAAAAAGCAGGGGCGTTACAGGGGAAATACCACGCCACTTTTTGCCAAATACTGCCATTCTCTGAAACGCGCCATTCCTGGGTCTTCAGGATATACGGTGTAATTTGTTGCATTTGATACAAAATTGTAGGGGCGAAAAATCCCCTCCTGGGAGGGGTAGGGGTGGGTTATGCCCCTACAGCAACGGATGTAATCTGCCATAAATTTTCCTTATCACCCTAAACCCAGAAGACCCCTATTCCTTCTCTCTATCTTACCTTAGATATTTGAGTGATTCTCATCATTTTTGGCAGAGGGTGACACAGCCTAAATCTGTTTAAATCTTAGCAGCCGGGGGAGCGGTGGTTTTATAACTTTAATTTTCACTTTAAAATAAGTTTTACTTTTCTTCTTCTCTTGCTAGTGCCGCCGCATAAGCAATTGCCGAGCGTACATTGTCTGAAGTTAACGGTGGATAGTCCTCAACAATTTCTGCTAATGTCAATCCCTAAGCCAGGTTATCCAGGATGACCGAAACCATAATTCTGGTTCCTTTAATACAAGGTTTGCCATGACAAATATTTGGGTTTTTCTCAATTTGTTCTTGCTAATTAATCATGGTTTGCTATTTCCCAATTTTTTAAGCATAACTCATTCTATTTTAGCATCAAACTAACCGGCGACGAGAGTGATATCTGAGCCTGGTCGAAGCGATCGCTTTTCTGACTCCCTGAACTCTGATCCAATAGGACGGCCAACAGGGCAATGACCACGATCCATGATCCATGCTAGACTGGTTTTTGGGTTCATCCCTAGTCTTTCCCTTTTTGTCAAGTACAATTTATACCATTTTTGATGCGTTTACCCTGGCTATTCACCCCATACATTAAGAATAGTTACAGCCAAGAGCGATGTTTTTGTACATGTTAAACTGAATAAAGTGGTATTTTACTTATGGATTTATCATGACAAAAGTTAGCAAGCATAAGTCAGAGCGTTATATTACTGGAAGCTACTCGATCCCCACGTTTGTGGCTAAACCAGAAAAATTTGATCTAACTTACGATGTTGCCATATTACGGAGAGGCAAAGATAAAAAATTACATTACTTCACTATTGACGAAGACACAGAACAAGAAGTTGAAATTACACCCGAGCAAGCCTGGGGAGATTTTAGAGAACGTCTTTTGGCGAATGCTATGAGCCATGATATTATTCCGGCTTGTCTGAGAATTTTAGAAAAAGATGGATGGGACTGTTCATTTGATGACTTGTATACAGATGCACACTTTATAATTGATGAATATGAAGAAGATTTTAGCAATCATAAGGGTACGGCTTTACAAGCAATAAAATTACTGCCCCAACATCATGACGATTGGGCAACTCGTCTTATCCGTAGATGGCAAGATTTTCAGCCATTTGTATGGTATGGTTTACGTCAGTCTAAGTTTACAAGTTTTTATGAGGATCTTGATGAAAGTGATGTCGCAGATCGATTTGTTTGTTTCTACGACCCAGAAGAACCCCTAGGTATAATTGCCTCGTCTTTCACCGATTTAGTGAATCACATCAATTCAGGAAAAGAAGATTGGGACGAAGAACGGAATAGCCTGAAACGTGCTATCTATGACCTAATTACAATTGCACCCTCTCGTAACAACAATCAGCAAGAACTTGATAAACTCAAAGAACTTAAACGCTTAAATGACCAACTCCTCTCAGGTATTTTAGAAGATGTCCTCGATGAAGTTAAAGGTCATCCCGGCTTGCAAGGAAAAACAAGCTACCTATCGGATATTGAAAAATTTGTGAGTCAAATTGAGTAACCTGGCTTATCATTGAAAGTTGGCAAAGCGGACAAATTGAAGTTAGACACATTCTCAACTTTCGTCTCTGATTTATCTTTAAACCTCATCCTAACTAAGGTTGTTTAATCATGAAAGAAATTCATTTTGTTGAGCGAGAGCATGTCCAAAACTTAACCCAAGTTTGCCCTGAACGGGATGAGTGGGAAAGTGGAGACTGGTCAGTTCGACGGGAAAAAGCATTTGAGTTGATTGATCGCGAGTTGTATTTGCACCGAGGTCAGAAACAGCCTGCTTTTTTTGCTGGGATTATTATCGGTTTTTACTGTATTGACACTCAGGGAGCTAGCAGAATGAAAGAGCGGATTGTCTTCCGAGTGAGGCGAGTTCGCGAGTTAGAAGGAAAGGTGACGCCTCAAGAAGGCTGGGGAAATGAGCAGAAAACTGTTTACTAATGATATCTCTGGCCGCCAAAGCGAGAGATTACCTGGGATGACCTGGACCTGTAGCAGACTGGGGGGATGTCAACTTCAGATATCACACGATCGCCCGTTCGCGGATCTCCTTCAGAGACGAAGGGAAGTGGGCTAAATCATAACGCCAGCAGACTGGAAGAATCAAAAGGCGATCGCCTCTCAGCCATCCCAGACTGTCACCTCTAATCCAGCTATACTAAACTGAAGAACGTGATGAGGCTAAATGTATGAAAATTAACGCCATTATTCATCTCCTGTCCACCGTAATCAAGACCTAAAAATCGGCACGTTAAAAGCCTTAATGAAAATAGTTAATCTCACCAAGGATGACTTGTGGAAGAGGTTCCTCGTCACTGGACAGGAGGGTAGCAGAAAATTCAAAAGACAAATACAAATGCTAGGGATTATTTTTATAGAAGAAACACAATAGAAATTTGCCAAAATCTGGGTAAATTTTTGGCTTTTATTCCTTTATATTTTAACTTTAATTAAATAAGAATTCGGTAGATTATCGATTCAAAATTCCGCACAAAACTATAAATCTATCTTTGTCAGTGAAACTTACGAAGAAAGTAAAATGTGGTTGCTAGAGGACGAATACGAGCGACTCGCAGGCCGGTTTTGCCAACCCGACAAGCCAGGAGATCGCGCCAATCCTCCAATGGTTGTAACATCAATATAGAAACCGGGTTTTTCCAAGGGATGCACTCTCTTGAGCGAGATGTCACTAGAAACCTGGTTTCTCGGCATATCGCGATCGCCTTAGAAGCCGTTTTAGACGAAGTGGCACAAGGAGATCCAGCGATCGCCGGCTAACGACTAGAGATTTTAGGTAATTTTCCTTTGCTGGCTTTAAATCAAGCAGTAGAAGGTTTGGCCGCACAATTGTTAACCCGAAGCAATTTGCCCCCTAAAGCCAAGATAGACGCGATCCACATCGCTGCCGCCACTGTTCACGGTATGGGTTATTTGTTAACATGGAACTGCAAGCATATCGCCAATGCCCAAATTCAAGGAAAACTAGCCGAAATTAGTCTGGATTATGGCTATGTTTTGCCTGTTCTCTGTACGCCAAACGAATTGATGGGAGATTAGTCTATGTGGAACGATGAAATTGTCGAAGAAATCCATCAAATTCGTGAACACTATGCCAAGTCTTTCAACTACGATTTGAATGCCATATTTGAAGACCTCCGCAAAAAGGAAGCAGAAAGGGTTGCTAGAGGACGAATACGAACGAGTCACAGGCCAGTTTTGTCAACCCGATTAAAACTTTTTATGACGGTGCTAGACCCCATGTGAGTTGACAAGACGGTATGACAACACAAGACATTCATACCTGGTACACCCATTGCTCCTACCGTACCTCACTAGACCAGGATACGCTATATTCAAGGCAATAACATTAACCCCTGTGTCCTGAAGACCAAATGAGCGTAAACCGATTCCCCCGTGGGAGATACTTGTTCTGGCTCTTACCTCCGACAGTAGCCGCAATTTACGTCCTCAGTGAAACTCCATTATATTGGACTGACTTTGTGGTGTATCAGCACCGAACCACAGAACTCATCTTAGCTTTTCAAACCTCATTTTCAGCGGGCATCGAGCGGATTCTAAACTCCCTCAACGCCGATTATAATCTTCTTTATATCATTCCCCTATTGCCGATTTTGCTAATCTTTGGAACTGGACGGCTGGCCTATATCACCGCCCTAACCGTCGTCTATGGATTACCCTTTATTGGCCTAATTGCACTCATAACTCGCCTCATTTGTCAAGACATCAAGCCCAAAAAATCCGTTCAGAGCGCCCTGGCCCTGGGCGCATTGATGCCTCTGACCTGGATTCCCCTCTGGCGGGGATTTCCCGATAGCGTGGGGATGCTGTGCGTTGTCGCCGCCAGCGGGGTCTATCTCCGTCAACGGCGTTGCTGGAACTTTGCCGCCATTGGGGGGTTGTTGGCCCTGGCGGTGTTGTTTCGCCGTCACTTCGCCTATGGTGGCTTGGCCGTTGGGGGCGCGATCGCCCTAGTGGAATTATGGGATAGACTGAACCCCATAACCTGGAACTCCCCTGGCCAACTCAGCGCCGCCCTGGGACGCTATAGCCGCGATATGGCCGTCATGACCCTGGCCGGCCTCGGTTTGCTCGTTGCCGTTGCGCCAGACTTTACCTATCGCGCTCTCACCGCCAACCATCGCGCCGTTTACGCCTCCTTCAGTTTCCCCATTCCCGAAAGTCTTGACTATTTCGCCTCAGCCTATGGCTATCTCATTTGGGCCTTGGCAATTTGGGGACTTGGGCGCAGTTGGCGACGGCGACTGATACCCCCGAAGGTGGGCGCATTTCTGATGCTTTGGGGCGGGTTGGCGATCGCCTTCCAAGTCTTTCTGCTACGCTATGATTCGGTTCACTATACCCTCCATCTCACGCCCCTCGTCATCCTCAGTTTGACCCTGTTGTGGCTTTCCTTACCTCGCCTTTCCCATCAACTGCTGCTGAGCGTTCTTCTCCTCAATCTCCTGCTTTCCCTAACTCCCCTGGGAACTCAACCCTTTCCAGGGCGCAAACTCTTCGCCAGCGCCCATCCGCCCCTGGTGCGCCATGATTATGATGAGTTGATGGGCCTGGTGGACACCCTACATCAACTCACCCCCAACGATGAGCCACTTCACCTCATCGCCGCCTCGAGTCATCTCAATCGGGGCCTCCTTCGTAATGCGCATTGGCGGCGTTATCCCCCAGACTCCATTCCCCTCGACTGTCATATTCCTTGCGGAATTGAGATTATCGGACTTCCCACCGCCGACTCCAATAGTATCTATCCCCTCGAACCCCTCTTGGCCGCCGAGTATATTGTCTTAGCAGACCCCTTGCAATATCATCTCCCTCTCACTCAGCAACAGGTGATTGCAGTTCCCTATCAGGTCTTTACAGAATCCTGGGCGATCGCCGATGATTTTGAGAGACTGCCCCAAACCTTCGCCCTCGATGGGAATGTCCGCGTCTCCCTCTACCAGCGACGACGGCCAACCACTTGGCCAACCGCTGTCAAAACCCTAATTGAGATGCAATCCCGATTCCGCGATCGCCCCGGTTTACAATCAGACTGGGTCAATCTCACCCCAAACACCCCCCTCAGCGGCCAATATCAAGGCAGCAATCCCGCGAACTTGAGCCTAGAGACGCTCTCCCAACCGGTCCATCTCCTCTATATCGGCAACTTTGCCAATCCCCGGCGCGTCACCGTCGAGATGACACCCACCCCCGAGGCCGTTCCCATCTCGGTGCAACTCCTGAACGCCAACGGTGACCCCATCACGTCTCCCCAGCCATTCCGGGAATCCCCATTCCGGGAATCCCTCAGTCTCACCCCCACCGACGACGCGGCCTATCTGCGGCTAACGCTCACCCCAACCCATCCCACCCCCGTTACGTTAGAGAATCTCAAAGTTCGTTGATGACCCAACTCCGCGCCAGCGATGGCCTCGCCGCTCTCCTCCTGCTGCTGACCGTTGTCAGCCTCGTTATCCGCTACATCACTCCCGAAACGGGATTTTACTGGTGGGATTACGCCGACTATCATAACTACGCCATTCTCGTCGCCGAAGCCTTCAACCAGTCCCCCAGTGACGGCTGGGAGTTCCTGGGCCAAAGCCTGAGCCAACAGAAAAATGGCCTGCATATCTTGCCACTCCTACCCATTATCCAGTTAGGAGACCATCGTCGCCTGGCCTATATTCTCAGTCTGGCCCTTGTCTACCTCATCCCGTTTTCTCTGGGAATGGGGGCCATTGCCACAGAACTCCCCTTGCGCCATTTAGGCCAGTGGGGAAAACGACCTGTCTTTTGGTTCACCACCGTTTTAACCCTACTCTTGCCCATGACCTGGATTCCCATGTTGCGCGGCTATCCCGACATTGGCGGCGCGATGGTCTTGGTTTGGGCAACTTGGCTCTATCTGCGCTATCCCCGCCTCCGGCAACCTTGGCAAATTCTGGTCCTGGGGGCGATGATTGCCCTCAGTATTCTCCTACGTCGTCATTTTGCCTATGCTGCCTTAACGGTATTGCTGGCGGCGGCCCTATCGCAACGTTTCGGCTCTCGGAAAGATTGGCAAAAATCCCTAATTCTGTGGTTACGATTGGCGATGGTGGGCATCGTCAGTCTAATTGTGATGGCTATCGTTGCCCCGGAGTTCACTCAGAAGGCGATGACAACAGATTTTAGCAGTCGCTATCAGCTTTGGAGTCTGCCGCTGGGGGTGATGCTCTCGCGCACGGGAGCCGCTTACGGTTGGGGACTTTGGGCCATGGCCATCGTGGGATGGCTCGTCAGTCAGCGTTGGGGCCAGCTCGGTTGGCGGGTTGTGGGGATGGCGGCCGGGTTATCGTTAGCCGTTGTCTTGCTGAAGTTGCGGTATGGCAATCTTCACTACACGCTACATCTAACGCCTTGGTTGGTGTTGGGCCTGTTGGCGTTTACTGAGGTGTTACTCGATAGGGTGCAACGGCGTTGGGGATTGGTGCTGTTGGGGGCCTATGTGCTGGTGAATTTCTCGTCGGGGTTGGGGATGCTGTCAACTGGGATGTCGCCGTTGGTTTCGGATTCTCCCTCGGAATCGGTTTTGGCCCGAGTTTCCCTCAAGCCTCTGTTGGCCAAGGCTCACCCCCCTTTGGTACGACAGGATACGGCGGAATTGGAGCGTCTGTTGCTACGGTTACAGGCGTTGAGCCAGCAGCAGCAAACTATTGCTCTGTTAGCGGCCTCGAATCAGGTGAATGCGTCGATGTTTCAGTCGGAGGCGTTTCAACGATTTGACAGTTCGTTGACGTTACTCCCCGTTGCCATTTTTGATGGCCCCGTCTCTCCCTTGGAAACGGTGTCAGAGGCGGACGTGGTGATTGTGGCGACGCCGCCGCAACTGATTGAGTTGCAGGATGAACAGGTGGTGCGATCGCAATCTCAGACTATGATACGCCTAATATCGGAGGCGTTTATTCAAAATCAAACCATTGCTGAGGAGTTCCGCCGCCTCCCAGACTCGTTTGAGTTGCAAGGAGGGGTTCAACTCTGGCTCTATGAGCGGCGTCAGCCGAGAGCGGCTCAATGAGAGGCTAGACTGGAAGCCCAAAGCCAATCGGAGAGTTAAGCGCCAGAAAACTCCTTCATCGGGATGTTCTCAGGATTTAGCTATTGTTAACCTGTTAATTCTTGCTCATGAGACTTTTTGCCTGGTTCCTGCTGGGGCTAGTATTACGATGTATCGGTTTAGGAACGTTACCCCCTTGGACCGATGAATGTGCCACCCTCGTCTTTAGTTTGGGGAATAGCTTTCTTGAGGTTCCGCTGAATGAGTTTATCTCCCCGGACCAGTTACTCGAACCGTTGCAACGCTCCCCGACGGCGGGCCTTGGCGATGTTTGGCAGCATCTGATGAGCGAAAGCACCCATCCACCGCTCTATTTTTTGTTAAACCATCTCTGGCTGCAAGGGTTTCCCCAAGAGCAGCCAGAGATGGTTTAACAAAAAATAGAGCGGTGGATGGGTGCTTTCGCTCATCAGATGCTGCCAGACATCCCCCAAACCCGCCGTTGATGAGCGTTGTAACGGTTCGAGTAACTGCTGTGGGGAGATAAACTCATTCAGCGGAACCTCAAGAAAGCTATTCCCC
>NZ_JAWOCL010000256.1:0-15067 GCF_046483825.1 Sodalinema sp. | reverse complement strand
AGGGAATAGGGAACAGGGAATAGGGAATAGGGAACAGGGAACAGGGAACAGGGAACAGGGAATAGGGAATAGGGAACAGGGAACAGGGAATAGGGAATAGGGAATAGGGAACAGGGAACAGTGGAGAACCTCCCTCTTGCCTCTCACCTCTCACCTCTCACCTCTTGCCTCTTGCCTTTTGCCTCTCACCTCTCACCTCTTGCCTCTTGCCTTTTGCCTCTCACCTCTCACCTCTCACCTCTCACCTCTTGCCTTTTGCCTTTTGCCTCTTGCCTTTTGCCTCTTCCCCTCTTCCCCCTAAACCACCCGATAAATAAAATTCAACGTCGTCCAAACCTCCATATCCAAGGCATAAACATCATCGGGGAAGGCATCAGCATCGGTTTTGCGCAGACTGGCGCGGTGTAAATCTTCCATAATGGCTTTCGCGACTCGTAGCGGAGACTCCAGGGGGGTGAGACTGCGGGGATTGCGAGGGGAGTTTTGCCGACTGGCTAGGAGGGTTAAGGCTTGGCCGAAGGGGCGATCGCAACAAATGAGTTTCATCGACACTGTACCAATCGGTCGTCCCACGGACCAAGTTTCGGCTTCAGTCCAGGGAAGGGTGACCGACTCACCGGGATTGAGAGGCGGTTGCTGCAAGGTGGGGGGATTGCCATCAGCGACGGTTTCATAGGGATAGAATCCCACGGCCCGGCCACTACTATCGAGGCCAAACATGAGATAGTACACGGGGCGATCGCCTAAGTTTTCCAGGTTATATTGCACTTGACTGCCAGCGGGAATATCGAGGGTTCCTTCTACCCCGGCTAACGGACGTACACCCTTGGCCCGTCGTGCCCGTCGAGTTTGCCGTTGCAAGACGACGGATTCATCGGGATCGAGGACACTTAAGGTTCCCCGCACGCCGAGACGCGAGGCCCCTTCGTTTAAGGTAAGGGTGAGCCATTTGGCGGCCAGCAAGGCTTGCAGTTGGGGAACCAGGCGTTGCACGGATTTCTTGATGGCCTCGTCTTCCTCGCCAATACTGTTGGGGATGAGTTCTCGTCCGACGGAAAACAGGCCGTAAGTCCCTTGATCTTTGGGAAGTTGGACTAAATCACTGGAGTAGGTTTGGGCGATGGTGGCTCGACGCACTCGGCCGAAAACGCAATCGGCGGGCTGTTCTCCGGCACTGACGGAGGTGACATCCCGAATCCCGGAGAAGGCACTGGTGGCGTCGACTCGTTCAATGCGTTCTAAGCGACTGTCGAGGGCGACGGTTAGGGGGAGGGTTCGCGGCAAAATCCGGACGGATTCTCGCAACAGTCGCCCGGAGACCATTGACTCGGCATCCGTTGCTTGGCGATCGGGCCCGTTCCAGAGTTGGGCCGTTGCCGTTAGGCCCGATCGCGATCGCAGTTGCAGTTTCACATCGGTTTGAGGTGGGGTTCCCGGTTCGGGCAAGACGGAGAACAATGACCCCACCCCGTATCGGTTCAAAACTGTGACCGGTAAGCCCCCTAGCCAGAGCTTGAAGGGGTCGTTACCGGGATTTTTGGCTAAAATGACTCCATCGGCGCCTAAGGCGGCGAGTTGAGGCACGAGGGGCGGGGGCAGTTCTCCTGAGATGGCACATTGGTCAATCCCTCCGCGACAGATATTCGGGGTTTGTTCGCCTCCGGCAAAGGCTTCTACGAGTTGGTCGGTGCGAGTCAGGAGGTTGGTGAGGGAGGCTTCGGGAGACAGCCACCAGAGTTGTTGGCTTAAGGCATAGGTAAACAGTCCTGAACTGAATCCTTGCCATTGACTTTCGGTGGCGACCTGTTGCCGAGTGGCGGCTGATAGGACCCAACCGGGGCCATCTCGTTTGAGACCGGGTTTGTTGGCGCGACGGAGTTGCTCTTGTAATTGGGTTTGCCGTTGTCGTTGAGCGTCGTCGAGTTGTACGACGGTGGGACTGGGGCGCGATCGCACTCGTAGATTGCCCAACAGGGGATGACCGGGATAGGTGTAACTGGTATCGAGAACTGTAATAATTTTGTCCGTGGGCAGCGATCGCAGCAACAACCACAGAGTCGTCAAGGGCAAATCTAAACCATCGGCCATGACTAAACTCGGTTCGACGGCTTCGGAGTTGGGGGATGGCTGAACCTGAGACCCATAGCCACTAAAATGCAGCCACACGACATCATTGGCTGTGACCTCTGAGAAATGGTCGTTGAAGGCTTCGAGGGTCTGGCTGCGGCTGGCTTGCTCATCGGTGAGGCTGAGAATATCCTTGGCGGCAAACCCGAAGCGATGCTGTAGCACTTGCTCTTGCAACCGTACATCGGTAACGGCCCCACTTAAATCACTGCCGGTGGACTCGGGATAGCGGTTAATACCAATCAATAAAGCTCGTTTACGAACCGTTGGGGCGGCGAGGACTTCCCTCAGGCGAGGGTCTCGGGAGACCAACCCCATCCCACCCGCCGTTGTTGCGGCAAGCAGCCAGGCCGATTGTTGTAGAAAACCCCGTCGTTTCATAATAGTTGCGTAGGAGAGTTAATCATTAATCATTAATCGTTAATCGGGAGAGCAGTCGACAGGTGAAACCCGAGATTCACCCTCATGAAAATCTTGGTTTGGGTTAGGTTTGATATCGATTAATCGATTAACCGTCCAGTTTTCACGGTCAACTGCTATCTGAGAGATTGGGAACAGACGCCTGTGATTCTGTTCCCTAATAATAGGTTCCCCGATGACACGATGAAGGCGATTAGTCGTGCATGGCTTTGGCCAGTTCCGCCGCGACTTCCGGGCGAGAGAATTCTGGGGGAGGAAGTTCACCCCGTCGCAACATCTCGCGGACTTTGGTTCCTGACAGGTGAATTCGCTCTTCGGCGGTACTGGGACTGGTTTTTGAGGTGGCCATGGTTCCCGTCCGAGTGCAGTAGAAGGCGTGTTCAAACTTCATCGGCGTAATCCCAAGTTCTCCGGCTTCAAACTCCTCGAAGATCTCTTGCGCGTCGTAGGTTCCATAGTAATCTCCAACCCCAGCGTGATCGCGTCCAACAATGAAGTGAGTGCAGCCATAGTTTTTCCGCACTAGGGCGTGGAAAATCGCTTCCCGAGGTCCGGCGTAGCGCATGGCGGCGGGGTTAATGGCCATCATGACGCGATCGCGGGGAAAGTATTTATCGAGCATGATTTCATAGCAACGCATCCGCACATCAGCGGGAATGTCATCGCTTTTCGTTGCGCCGACGAGGGGATGGAGAAATAGACCATCGACGGTTTCTAAGGCACATTTTTGAATGTACTCATGGGCGCGGTGGATGGGGTTGCGGGTTTGGAAGCCAACGACGGTTTTCCAGCCTTTTTCGATAAACATTTGTCGCGAGTCGGCTGGGTCGATTTGGTAGTTGGGGAATAGGGGATGAGGATCTCGTTCGAGCATCCATACGGAACCGGCTAGATTGACCGGGCCTTGTGCATAGACAACGGCGACTCCGGGATGTTTCTCTTCGTTGGTCCGATAGACATGGAGGGCTTCTTGCAGTTTGTCGTAGTGGTATTTCTCGGTTAGATCTAAGACTCCGACAAAGCGCCCGCTTTTGTCATCAAGGCGCACGCGATCGCCCACCTTCAAAGCGTTGGCCACCTCTTCGCTGACACTGAGAGTAATCGGCACAGACCAGGGTAAACCGTTGGCTAAGCGCATCTCATGGACAACACGCAGATAGTCGGCTTCGACCATAAAGCCAGTCAGAGGGCTGAAGCCACCAATGGCAATTAGGGCGAGGTCCGAGAAGGTGCGATCGTCCATCGTCACCCGAGGCAGGTTATCGGCTTGAGCGAGAAATTCCTGTTTCTGCTCCGCCGTTGCCAGGCGATTAATCAGAGTGCCACCGTGGGCGGCGATGGTTTCTTGAGGTTTGGTTGCTACACTCACGTTGGAGACGGGATAAAGGGTTATCTGTACGGGTTACAATCGTCTCCAAGTTTAGCCCTAGATGGGGTCAACGACCAAATTTTCCCATTCTGGAGGCCGCTTGAGAAAAAAATAAGCAAAACTAATCTTGGCTTGGATTTACTTTTAATCTTTAAAATTTGCCGCTTGTTACAAAACTTCAAAGTCAAGAGCTTATTAGGAATTATTTTTAATAAAAGAACGGATTTGACAGGGTTTCAGGGATTTGCTAAGATTTTCACACTGACCTACTTGTGTGCAAAATTAGGGACTGCACGAGAGAGAATCCCAGAGCCAACGCCAGATTTTTGCCCGCTTAGAACAAGGGTTTATCCGCCAAACCCTAGATAGAGAGAGACTTGAGAGCATCCACAACCACCGCTGCCAGAGAGAGGTTGCTCGAATCGAATTGGGAGAGAGATGGGGGGGAATTTGCCCCCCTCCCTCGTCAGTCCGTCGCTCACGATGGGGTTTGTTCTTTACACAACTTTACCAAAAAAACCGGCAAACTTGACAAAATGCCCCATGTATGCCAACGAATTTAAGACCCTAAGCCTAACAGTTGTGCGGTAACCGCAAGACTTTCCTCATACAACACATCATGGCCCCAGCGTTGCAGTTGTTGAGCCATTAAGGCCTCAGCTTTCTGGTCCGAGAGAGCCGTGACCTGTTCCGTGCGACAGGATTGGGCGCTTCCTCCGGCTTCCATGCGCATACAACCCGTGGTTTCCGAACAGAGAATCGTGCAACAGTCGGCCTCGGGATTCGAGGAATTGAGGCGCAGCGCCACCAAATCTCCGGGAATTTCGCCCATATCCGCCACCGGAACCCCGGCTAACTCGGCCAGGATTTCGCGATCGCACTCTCCCTCGAACTTGATCTGCGTAATATCGTAATCCCCCGACTCCACCGCATAGGAGGTGGGAGTCCAACCGAGGCGACTGGCAAACCAACCCAGGAATAGCAAGGCCTGAGAGTCGTTGCCTTTCTCGTAGTCAATGGTGATGCTGTCGATTTCTCCCAGGGACATCCGCCGTTCTGGGGGATCGAACGCGGCGGCGGTTAACTCTTGCCAAGCCGAGAGACGATGCCAGTTGAGGTCCGCAATATAGATTTCTTGCTGCACCAACTCCTGCATTTTTAGCAATTCCGATCGCGGATCACTGAAATAACTCGAATCGACGACCGTACAGTTGCTGGCGGTGGCCAAGGACGCGAACAACTCCTGTTCCGGGTTCGGGGTGGCTTTCCACCAGACGAAACGGGGTAACTCGGGAACCATCAGGGAGGTGACTAAATCCCCCACCCGGTTGAGGGCGTCCTTGGTTCCCCGTAGGGTGATGTACTCGCAACAGACTAACTTGGAACTCTGACGCTGAAGCGGACAATAGGCCGAGACTTGGGCCGTTACGCCCTTGTCTTCGATGCCGAAGGTCGGACAAATGGTGATAATGCGGCAAGGATTGGCGGCGGCGATCGCCTCACTAATCTGAAACCCCCGTGCATCCAAATTGTCATAATGCTGATCTTGCGGGGACAACTTGTCGAACTCCTCGCGCAACTTGCGCAGCGTCGGAGCATTCATATGTCCCGTCACCTTGAGATCATATCGTTTCTGCGCCGCTTCAATGGCTTGACGGGCTTCCTCCCCATTGACGCCATCAATCGGACAGTCATAAAACCCCAACGCCGCCAACAACTGTTGAAACTCCTCGGGTTCATAGACCACCATACTGAAGGTTGAGGCGCGACTAGCCAAAGGCGCACCTTGTCCCTTACTCTGTCCCAGCCAAATTTGACTGAGTTCGGCCTCAATCTCCCCCAAGGAAATATCTTTGGGTTTCTGTAAAGCAACAACGGGTGTGCTACTACTCATGATCAATCATCTCCCTAAACGTGAAAACAACAACGCAACCGTGACGCAACAACAACGCAACAACAACGCAACAACAACGCAACAACAACGCAACAACGGGCCAACATCCCCTTCAGTGTGACGCAACCGGACTCAATTCGTCGGCCAACTTGTCATGGCCATCCTCATCGGAATCCCTTGAATCCGTTAACCCGCAGCAATTCGAGGTTATAAACGCCGCCAGCGACGATTATCTCGATTCAGTAACAATTCAGCTTCGACGGGTTCCCAGGTTCCGGCTTCATAGAGGGGAATCGAATCCGCCGGTGCGGGCGCATCCCAAACTTCCAAGACGGGGGTTAACACCCGCCAGGAGGCTTCCACCTCATCGCCACGGGTAAACAGCGTCTGATCGCCGAGCATACAATCAATCAGTAAACGGCTGTAAGCATCCGTACTGGCTTTCCCAAACGCCGCATCATAGCGGAAATCCATGTTGACCGATCGCGTCCGCAACGAAGTTCCCGGCGTTTTCACCTCAAAGCGCATACTAATCCCCTCGTTGGGCTGGATTCGCATCACCAAAACATTAGGATTGGCTTGTTTAGCCGCCGATTGGAACATCAGAAATGGCACATCCTTAAATTGAATGGCAATTTCTGAGACTTTTTTCGGCATCCGTTTCCCGGTTCGTAAATAGAAAGGAACCCCTTTCCAACGCCAATTGTCGATATTCAACTTCAACGCCGCATAGGTGGGCGTCGTCGACTCAGGATCAGCACCATCTTCATCACGATAGGCGGGAATCGTTTTGCCATCCATCCAACCTTTGGTATATTGTCCCCGAACCGCCGCATTATCCAAATGTTCAGTATCCGCTAAACGAGTCGCTTGAACCACTTTAACCTTTTCGTTGCGAATACTGTCGGCATCTAAGGAATTGGGGGCTTCCATGGCCGTCAGGCTAAACAACTGCATCAGGTGATTCTGCACCATATCCCGTAAGGCCCCAGCCGTTTCATAGTAGCCGGCCCGTCCTTCGAGTCCCACCCGTTCAGCCACGGTAATTTGCACATGATCCACAAATTGCCGATTCCAAAGCGGTTCAAAAATGGCATTCGCAAAGCGGAAAACTAATAAGTTTTGGACCGTTTCTTTGCCGAGATAATGGTCGATTCGATAGACTTGTTTTTCGTCACAAACCGATTGTACCACCTGATTTAAGACTTGGGCCGAGGCTAAATCGCGGCCAAAGGGTTTCTCGATCACCAATCGTTGTTTACTCGGATCAGCGAGCATTTCGGCTTCCCCGAGTTTTTGGATGGCTTCGCCAAAAAAGCGCGGCGCCACCGAGAGGTAGAAGACTCGATTTCCTCGCGTTCCTCGTTGTTCATCGAGTTCGCCGAGGAAGGTTTTTAGATCTTGGTAATCTTGGGGATTGTCGATGTTACCGGGACAATAGAAAAGACCTTGGGCAAAACTGTTCCAAATGTCATCAGATTGCAAACCGCCGCCAAATTCATTGACACCCTGACGACAATGGTCTCGGAAATAGTCGTGACTCCAGTCCCGGCGTGAGACTCCCACAATGGTTAATTCCGGCGGGAGACGACGTTCTAGGTGCATTTGATAGATGGCGGGAACCAGCTTGCGCTGGGTTAAATCCCCTGATGCACCGAAGATAACCAGAATTTGCGGTTCAGGAATGCGATCTTGTTGTAGGCCAACGCGCAGGGGATTGTCTTGGATAGCGACCATAGAAGCTTTGATGATTAGAGTGACAGTATTGAGTTGACAATTGTGGACTTGGACTTGTCAACACTTGCCATCGGGGAAGATTCAGGGTTCCCTGACGTGTAGGATGGGGGTTAGTGGCGATCGCCGCGCGTCCCTTCTTGGATAAACGACTCCACCAACGCCACATCTTCAGGACTCCCAATGACTAACGGGGTTCGCTGGTGCAGTTTCTCGGGAACCACATCCATAATGTTTTGCAGTCCGGTACTGGCTTGTCCGCCGGCCTGTTCCATCAGGAAGGCTAGGGGTGCTGATTCGTAGAGAAGCCGCAATTTCCCTTCGGGTTTCTTCACGGTTCCGGGATAGAGGAAGACGCCGCCTTGCAACAAGATGCGGTGGAAGTCTCCCACGAGGGCGCCGCTATAGCGTCCAGTGTAGCCTTCGTGACGATGGACGTAACGAATGTAATCCCGGATGGAGTCGTCCCATTGCCAGAAGTTGCCTTCGTTAACACTATAGACGGAACCATGTTCAGGCACTTGGATATTCTCTTGCCAGAGGATAAATTCCCCCAGGGTGGGATCGAGGGTGAAGGAGTGAACGCCAGTCCCGATGGAATAAACCAGGACGGTACTCGGGCCGTAGAGGATATAGCCGGCGGCGAGTTGTTTATGGCCCGATTGCAGTAAGTCTAAGGCTTCTCCGCTTTCGTCGTTGCCTTCTTGTTGACGGATGGCGAAGATGGACCCGACGTTGAGGTTAGCATCAATGTTAGAGGACCCGTCAATGGGGTCATAGACGAGGGTATAGCGACCAATGGGGCAGTTTTCGGGGATGTAGTAGGGTTTTTCCATCTCCTCGGAGGCTAGGCGACAGACGAGGCCACTTTGTTTGAAGACGGAGATGAAGACTTCGTTGGCGTAGACGTCCATTTTTTTGACGTCTTCTCCCTGGACGTTTTCTCCCCCAGCAAAGCCGAGAACCCCATCCATGAGGCCCGCTTGGCTGAGACGACGCGCCGTGAGTTTCCCGGCTAGGGCGATGCGGTTCATCAGGGTACTGAGATCCTGGGCCTCGGGGGAGAAGCTTTGTAGTTGTTCGAGGACATGGCGCGATAGGGTGGTACAGTCGCGGTCTAAGGCCCGTTGGGGCATCTCGAAGGATTCGCTGGGTGTCATACAGGAAGGTTGTTTAGGGTGTTCAGGTCGGTCACGGACTCGGGAGGTTCGGCGATCGCTGCTTCTATGGTAAAACCACTTCCGGCGATCGCACCCCTTTCTTTCAGGACTATAAGATTTTCTTTAGATTAAACTCCGATTCATTTTTCATATAATAGGGGGTTAGGGAGTTTTCTGAATGGGGTCTGTTGCTCGCAAATCCTCACGCAACGCCCTCATCTCTCTCCAGAATACTCTCCTAAAATCGCCAAATTGTTGAGATCGTGCTGCCATGTTTGTTTATATTAGTCCGAGTTGCCGACAAGAAGCCCAGATTCACAATAAACTTGATAAATTAACCAGCCTTAAAACCTCAATCCAGACGCATAGCATCACCGCAATCCAAAGTCATTTTGATTGGAATTACCCTTATCTTAAGCATCGCTTCCATAATTTACGTCTCATTGGCAAAATCCAAAAAATTGGCAACGACCGGGTGTTTTGCTTTGTCAAAATCTTCCAGCGGGGTCAACCGGATTATGAACATCATTTTCTGGACAATCCCGACCAATACGGCGAGACTCACTTTCAACTCAATATTCTCGATATCGAGCGTGAGATTCAATATCAAAAAGAAGCCTTAACTGCTGAACAACAACCGAAACATCTGCCCTCACACTTAAAGGAATGGCTACATAAGCCCAGTTTACTCATGGATAGCCAAGGGGGGGCAATTTATGAAACTCGCATCTGGGTCGAACAATTTAAAACGGTCGAAATTGACCGTCATTGGCAAACTTATCATGAGTTGGTTTACTCTCTTATTGAAGCCCATTCTAGTCAACTGATTCAAGAACAAGCAACGTCCTATGATGGGGTGTTTTTAGGCTATCATCCAACTCGCCAAAAAGCAATTCTTTTCTCCCGGATTGAAGCCGCAGATAGCCCCGGAACCCTGGCTATTCTGCTGATTTGTCCCTTTGCTAAGGTGCCGAGTTCCCGCGAGATTGATTCGTTAGGGGTCTCGTTGAACTTATATGGGCCTGGATTAGATAATCGCCTCACTCATTCTCTATCCCGCAACGATATTGCTCAATATTCTCTGCGATATTACCCTCGTTATTTACTTCTTGATCCAGATATTTGGTATGAAATTGAGCGAGAAGCTCAAGGCAATTTTGCGTTGTCGTTAGAAGAGGAAACTATCCTAGAAGCGGGGAAATTGCCGATTTTTATCAATGGTCGGGCGGGGAGTGGCAAATCGACGATGTTGTTCTATTTATTTGCCTATTACTGCCAAAAATACATGGATATCCGCGAACATAACCCAGATCTGACGGCGGATTCGTTAAGGATTCATCCCCTATTTATTACCTATAATAAACGCTTGCTTCAGTCCGCTCGCCAGGGAGTTCGCAAACTTCTCAATCACCATCATCATTTTGCCGAAAAATCGATTGATATTGATTTTCAGACGTTTTTTACGCCGTTTCAAGAGTTTTTATTAAAACGGTTAGATTCGGAAACATTGCAGAAATTTGATTCCGATAAATACATCTCATTTTATCAATTTGAACAAGCCTATAAATCCTCGTTTCCGGGGAAACTGTCTCCGGCGGAATGTTGGCATATTATTCGGGCGTTTATTAAGGGCTATAACTTAGAGGATATGGCGGCTGAGGATTATTCGGATATTCCTCGGAGAGAACGCACAGTTCCTGAAGATAGCTTTAAATTTGTCTGCGATCGCGTCTATCCCTGGTATAAAAACCACTTAAGATCCGATGGTTTCTGGGATGACCAAGATTTAATTCGCGAGGTTTTAAAGCAAGGAAATATAACCGAGAAATATAGCGCTCTTGTCTTTGATGAAGCCCAAGATTTCACCAAATTAGAACTACGGCTATTGGTGCAACTGTCCATTTTTACCGATTACGAACTCCATCCCCCCGTTGAGAGTTTACCCTTTGCCTTTGCGGGGGATCCATTACAAACCCTAAATCCGACCGGATTTCGCTGGAAAAGTGTGCGGGCGGCCTTTTATGAACAGGTGATTGCTAGTTTAGATCCGGATCGCCATCTGAAGATTCAGATGACTTTCCATGAACTGAAATCCAACTATCGCTCCTTAGCGGCGATCGTGCGGCTAACCAACCTCATTCTCCTCTGGCGCTACTTATTTTTCAACAGCCATCAACTGACGCTACAAGTTCCTTGGAAACCCGGAGATGGCATCCCTCCCCAAAAATTTATCCTCTCCCAAAATGTAGAAGCCGCTCAATTTCGGGACCTCTGCCAAAACGACCCCATTATTCTCATTCCCTGTGAAGAAGGGGGAGAATTAAACTATCTGCAACACGATGACCTGTTGCGGGATCTGTTTCCCGATATTCAACAAGACAAACTGCCCAAAAATATCCTCAGTGCTAGTCAAGCCAAAGGATTGGAGTTTCCCTTTGTCATCCTCTATAAATTTGGTGAAGAACTGGCAAACAGGCAGACAAGTCTCGACCAATTGTATCCGGATCATCAACGCAACTTGGAACTGGAGTATTTCTTTAATAAACTCTATGTGGCGGCCAGTCGTCCCACCGAAGCCCTGGTGATTTTAGACTCTCCCGCCGGAGAACAAGCCCTCTGGCAATTTGCTGATCACAACGGATGCGATCGCGCCATCCAAGCCAGCCAACTCGAACCCCGAGATGCCGCCCAGATTAGCCCTTTGCCCAGAGGCGAGAGTTTCAGCATCTTTAACCGAGACAATCGCCTCGAACAAGCCGAACAGTTTTGGGAAAACGGCTTAAGTCAAGAAAATCCCGAATTTCTCCATCGCGCCGCTGACTTCTACCGTTCCCTGAACGCCTATGATAAAGCCGAGATCTGTCAGGCCTGGGCCTTGAAATTTGAACGACAATTCCGAGCCGCCGGGGAGCGCTTTTTGCAGTTAAACAAGCCCGAAGAAGCCCGCAAGTGCTTTTGGCAGGGATTATGTTGGCCGCAACTGTGGGAATGGCATCAACAGCATCGCGGTTCTGAGATCGAGGGGGCGATCGCGCAATTTATGGTCACCCAACCCGCCTCACTCCGTCAACTGCAAAACTTCAGCCAGCAGCTAGACAACCACATCAACCAAGCCCAACGCCATTACACCGAAAAACCCTGGCGCATCACCATCGAAGCCTACCGAGATAGCATTGAGGCCTTTCTCAAGGCAAAACAAGCCCTCAGCCCCAGCCAATGGCAACAGTACGGCGACTCCCTCGAATGCCTAGCCCAAGCCAAATATCCCCATCTGTTGCACAGCGCCGGATTCTGTTTTTACGCCGCCCAAACCCCAGAAAACCACCGTCGCGCCGTCGATTGTTGGGAAAGCTGCGGCGCAACGAACCATCGAGACTATTATTTAGCCAAAGCCCAACAAGTGGGCTTTCCCGAGGGAATCGGCTATCTCCAACAAGCCGAAGCCCATCAACAAATTGTCGAGATTTGGGAAAACGCCGGGAAACCGGGGAAAGCCAACTGGCTCAAACAACTGTCGGGGATTCGTTGGGCCTTAGAACAGCAACAGCGATTTGATGATCTGGTGCATTATCTCCTACAAGCCCGTCGTTGGCTTGAGGCCATTGAAAGTCTCGATCGCCGCCAAGCCCCCGACCATGATACCCTCACCTGGGAAGTCGTCCGTCAACTGGCTACCTCCAACCTCACCCCCGACGACACCCGCCCCCAACGTCGTCGTTATGTCGAGTTCCTCAAAAGGGTGATTGAGAACAAAACCTGGTCACGCCATCTTACCCCAGCAGAAGTCGGGGCCAGTTTTGAACGAGTGGGGGAGTGGGTTCCCTGTCTCAGCTTTTATGAACAGTTCATTGAGAATCGCCAAATCAGTCCCCATTGGCGACGTTACGCCCAGAGACGCTGGTTAGCCACTAAAGCCAAGCAGGAACAGTTCGCCGAGGGAACCAATCCCCAACGGGCGCAAGACATTCGCGCCGAGATTGAACGCAAAGCCCGCCAGTGGCAATTCGATCCGACGCGCATTTCCCCGGAACCCCAACCCGGCGAACCCAACCGCTTACCGGGAACGGTGCAAATTGAGGGATTACCCGAACGAGTCCTGTTGCAACGTCGAGAGAACGGCGCACGGTTTGTCCTGGCGGGGATGTCCGTCGAGGCCGTCCAAACCACGACCTCCTTGCAGGTGTCGTTATGTTCTCGGGAGACGGAGGAAGCGGTGTTCCTCAAAATTACCCGCAAGGGTGGACTTGTGCGTCGTAATGGTTTGAGTCTTTATGCAGAAGATGGCTCGAGTTTACTCTTCCGCCTCGATCAAGTCTGTTTGGGGCGACTGGTTTATCGGGGCAGGAATCCTCGCGTGGAGATCTTGGTTTCGGGTTTAGATAAACGCCAACGGATCTCGATCCGCCCTGGCTTGCAGTAACCCGCCCATTTGGGACTCGACATAAGACCAAAAACGGGGAGAAGAAGGCAACTGACCACCGACAACACCTGGGAGATTCTCTCCCAACTCATACCCCGTTTCGCCCCAACACTATCCAAAAATGGTATTAGACTGTTTTAAGCTCAATTATAATTAAGTTTTTGCAAGTTGGGCTTGACAAATGTGACGGCTTATCCAGTCTGATGTGGATCGGTGAATTTATGTTAAATAGAGTCAATATCCTAGCCGATTCTTTGGTTTTATAGTAAAATCTTTTAAAAGGCATTTTGCTGAATCGTCTATATCAATTTGTTGAGGAAAAAACAGGGATGGGGTTACAAAAACCAGATGCTAAAACCCGCTTGCTATTAATGCTTTGGGCTTCGGGAGAAGACAGCATGACCAAGGGACAGTTATTACAAAAAGTCAAGCGTTCTGCGGAGAAATCTGGGGATTTCACCAGTGTCTTTGAAGAACTGGCGCAGCTAGAGGCAATTACAACGGAAAAAGCGGGTCAGTCATTTCGAGTTCGCTTGGGCGATCGCGGTTTAAACGTCCTGCAAGACGGCTTAAACAATCCCAACTTTAGTTTCCCGGGCAGCGTTGTCAGCAGTCGCTTAGCCAATGCACTCTTGCAATGGCATCGTCAATCCGCCACCACCGCTGTTCCCAAAACTCCTGAAAAAGCAATTCTCTCTTATGACGCCTTTAAAGCGGCGGCGTTAGAGGTCTATGATCGTCTCAATAAGGACTACCATTTAGAGCATTTAGTGCCAATTTATCAGATTCGCCGGGGTTTGGGCGATCGCGTCAGCCGCTCTCAGTTTGACGACTGGATGCTAGAAATGCAAGCCGACGATCTCTTGCAGCTTCAAGGAGGCAGTTTACCCGCCGATCAGTCCAATCCTGAAACCTTAGCCGATTCCATCACCACCGAACTCAGTGGACTGAGATGCTACGCCAAGCGGCTTTAAGTTACATCAATTGCCATCACTCTCCCCTAAATTCTCCCCGAAGCAGTACGACTCAACCCGTTTAGATCTCTCATGGCAGATTCAGTTTCCCCCCTCCAAGATATCCACACCGCCATTCAACAAGACAACCCCTTTAACCGGGAGTTGGTCGTTAAACGACAAGCCGTTTGGAACGGTGAATTTATCGACGTTCCCAGTATTAATGCCGAAGCCTCTGATACAGTATATCGCGCCCTGTCCGACATTTCCGAAGGCAAACGGAACGTCGCAGGAGTGAGCCTAGTCGCTGAAAAAGGTCTCGGCAAAAGCCATATTGTCGGCAGAATCCGCCATCATCTGCAAAGCACGGGTGGAGCCTGGTTTATTTATATGGGAGATTATAACAATCTCAACCACATTAAGCCAGAATTTCTCAATATCCTCTGCCAAAGTTTGCGCCAAACGGGCAGTCAAGAGGTCATGCAATGGCAAGAACTGGCAGCCGATTTACTCAACGAAGCCCTGAATCAAAGTCACTCTCCAAAAGAGTGGATGCAGGAGATTAAAGGTAAGATTAAAAAGGAGCCTGATTTGATTGACGAGTTAGCCAGTGAGGTGAGTAACCGTCAACTTGATAATGGGCTGGATAATAGCGATCCCTATCTAATCCGCAGTATTCTCTGGACGTTAGATCGCATCAAAGCACTGCAAGCCATCCGTTGGATTTCGGGGAAAGGAATTTCATCGAGAGATAGCGACATGATGGGATTACCAGAACAGGATGAAGATGATCAAATCGATGAGTTTGAGCGTTCCTGCCAGATTTTGGATTTAATTAGTCAATATAATCCAATTTTGATTTGCTTTGATCAACTCGAAGGAACAGAAATCTCAGACAATGGCTACACCAAGGCACAGGTCATTGTTACCCTAGCCATGGATCTCTATAATGCCCTGAATAAAGGTGTTATTTTGACGGCTCTCTATCCT
>NZ_JAWOCL010000254.1:0-14028 GCF_046483825.1 Sodalinema sp. | reverse complement strand
GAAATAAAGTTCTAACGTACCAGCCAAATCGTAGCAATACTTAGTGAATTTGCGTTTGGGATATTTGATGATAATTGGAATTTAAAGGGTCTTCAGGATATAGGGTGGAATGGGTTGCATTCGATACAAAATTGTCGGGGAACCCACCCCTAACCCCTCCCAGGAGGAGATTTTTCGCCCCGACAGTAAGGGATATAATCCGCCATAATTTCCTCTGATCACCTTGAACCCAGAAGACCCAATTTAAAGGAACCTGTAACAGGTGATTTAAAGTTACTAGCATACTCTGCACTAAAAGAAACAGATCTATTTTCTGCAATCGTCAAATCGTATGAATTGTTAATAAAAATAGATGAAATTGATATAGAGATTGAGATTGTAAAATGACGACTTGAAATGGAATTGTGTAATTTTGTAATTTTAATGTCTATATCGAAGAGTGTATTATCCAGATTTTATGTGATGCTATCTGCTATTCAAAAAAGAATGATACATTTATTTTGATATTGCAAAAATAAATGGACTCAATCAGGAAAAAGTCCGACTGGAATTGAGAGATTTAATGAAATACCAAGAAAAAACTGATTTAGGACTGCTATAGTAAGCCCTGTCAATGCAAAAAGCTCTATAAAAATAAATTTGCCCTGAGTCTAATTCGTTAAAAGCTAATAAGCTTAATACGTGAACGTGAGTTCGGCTTAGCCCGAACTCACGTTAGTCAGCTTAAACGATTCGTCCCTACCCTGAAAGCCCAACTCCAGAAAAACCATCTGGCCTTGATTTTAGACCACTGTGACCCCTATCCGGAATTAGTCCAGTTCTGTCGACAAATCAGCGATCGCTTCCAAATCAGTTGGATTACCGATAGTCCTCTTGATCCTCCCCTGCAAGGTTTCCCCCCCCAACAGGCCAATTTGACCAATGCTATCCAAAGCTGGATTAATCGGATTGGTTAGGTTGTCTCAAACATCACTTAACCCTTCAAATCTTTATAAATCTGTTTAAACAGCCGTTGCTGTTCATTGTGATTGACGATCGCCTGAGGATAACCACACGCTTCACAATCTAACGGTGAAATGTCTCCCGTGACTAAATCTTTCGTCTCCAAACTGCGAATTTCGGGCAACCAGCGTCGAATATACTCAGCCTCAGAATCATATTTTTTGGCTTGGCTGGCCGGATTAAAAATGCGTAATGGCTTGGGGTCCATACCACTTGAAGCACTCCATTGCCAGCCGCCATTATTGGCCGACAGATCCCCATCAATGAGCTTTTGCATAAAATACTTCTCTCCCCATTGCCAGTTAATCATTAAATCTTTGGTCAAGAAACTGGCGACAATCATGCGACAGCGGTTGTGCATCCATCCCGTCTCATTGAGTTGTCGCATGGCAGCATCAACAATGGGGAAACCAGTTTTCCCCTGACACCAGGCCTCAAATTTACTTTCGTCATTTTCCCAGGGAAAGCGATCCCAGGGTTGGCGATAAGGACCCGCAGCCAGTTCAGGGAAAAAGTACATCACCGTTTGATAAAACTCGCGCCAGGCTAATTCCTGTTGCCAAGAAAAGATGTGATTTCGACTCTCATCGCTGCGCGTTGTTTCCATTACAGTTTCAGTTGCAGCCCAGACCTCCCGAATACCGATCGCACCAAATTTCAACGCCGGACTGAGGCGAGAGGTTCCGTCATTAAAGGGAAAGTTTCGCTGTTCGTCATAACTATAAATGCCTTGCTGACAAAATGCCTCGAGTTGTATTTTAGCGGCTTCTTCACCGGGTTCTAAAATAAACGGACCGTCCCAGGACACTCCTAAATCTGATAAAGTGGGTAAGGCGATCGCCCCCAAACCTTCCAAAGTCCGTTCCTCAGCTGCGGTTAACTCCTCTAATCGCTCTGGAGTAGCGACGGGTTGAGCTTTCGGCTGACGGCTCCAATTCTTCCAATAGGGAGTATAGACGGTATAGGGTTTACAGTTATTACTGGTTCCCGTTAAAACCTCTCCCGGTGAATGTAAGAGTTGATCCCAAAGGTCATAAACCTCAATCTTTTGCTCCGTTAATTGTTCTTTAATCCGGCGATCGCGCTCCCGTGCATAGGGTTCAACGTCTTGATTCCAATAAACGGCGCTTGCCCCGAGTTCTTGGGCAAACTTACCTATAATCATCTCCGGGGTTCCCTGAACAAATACTAAGCACCCGCCAATCTGACGATAGTGCTGCTCTAAGTTACGTAAACACCCTAATAAATAAGCAACACGAGCTGGCGCAATATCATCCCGCCCTAAAATATTGGGATCAAAACAAAACAGAGAAATGAGTTTTGCACTATGGTTCCGAGCTGCCGCTAATCCGACATTATCGCTAATCCGTAAATCTCGACGATGCCAAAATAAAACTAAGTCAGTCATAGTTTGTTATTAAAACCTGTGAAGAGTTAAGAGAGTTAGAACCATGATCGGGCGATCGCAAGCCGCCCAATTCTATAAAAATGGCTTGGCGAGGAGGAAACTAGACATCGATTTCGAGTCCACCGGTTCACCCGCTAAAATCGCGTCTTCCAACGCCTCGGGACGCATTAAAATTACTTCAATATCCTCGTCCTCATCCTGAGCCGGAGGACGCTCTAATATCTCAAGTCCTTGAGCCAGATAAGCATAAATAATCTCATCAGAATATCCCGGCGCGAGGATAAATTCTCCCAACTTGCGCCATTGATTAGCTCGATAGCCGGTTTCTTCCTCAATCTCGCGCCGAATCGTCTCAGCGGGATCTTCATTCACTTCGACGGTTCCGGCGGGAAACTCCAAAATACGAGCTTGCACCGCAAACCGGTATTGCTTCACTAACACCAGTTCCCCCTCTGGCGTCACCGGAACCGCCAAGGCTCCCCCCGGATGACGAATACATTCCCAGTCCCCTTCAGCCCCATTGGGAAGGCGCAACCGGTTAACTTCAAAGTCAAACTTACGACCCCCAAAGAAGAGGCGTTTTTTCAGTATTTCGGGGGATTCTTGACCAAAAGACATAGGAGATGACCGTGAGATAAACGCAACTTAAGAGATTCGAGTCACATCAGAACAGTTTAACGCCTCTTGTAACTCCTTGATAGAATAACCCGATACGGGATCGGGCCAATCCGGGGCAATTTCGGCCAGGGGAACCAAGACGAAGGGACGCTCCCTCAGACGGGGATGGGGAACCTGTAACTGAGGAGAATCGAGGATGCGATCGCCATAGAGGAGTAGGTCTAAATCCAACGTCCTCGCCCCCCAGCGCTCTCGTCGCACCCGTCCAAATTGATTTTCTATGTCGAAAAGCCTCTGGAGCAGTTCCAGAGGCTCTAAGGCGGTTTTACCGATGACACAACCATTGAGATAGTCCGGTTGCGGGGGGCCAACGGCACGGGTGCGATACCAATGAGACGGCTGTAACTCCCACAGGGGCGATCGCAACTGTTCAATCGCCCCCTCTAAAATACCTCGGGAGTCACCTAAATTACTCCCCAAGGCGATCGCCACCGATTCGCTCACCCTTTAACGGCTCCTGATGTTAACCCTTGGACGATTTTACGTTGGAAGAACAACACTAACAAGACCAACGGTGCGGTTCCTAAGACGGTGGCCGCTGCGGTGGTTCCATAAGGGACTTCAAAAATCGAAGCGCCTCCCAATTGGGCCGCTGCCACTGGAATCGTTTTCATAACATCTCGGGTGATAAACGTCAAGGCAAAAATAAACTCATTCCAGGCAAAAATAAACGCCAAAATCCCCGTTGTCACCATCGCCGGAAGCGTCATCGGTAAGACAATTTTCAAAAGCATTCCCACAGTTCCATAACCATCGACTTTTGCCGAGTCTTCTAAGTCCTTGGGAAGCTGTTGAAAGAAACTCCGCATCACCAAAATCGTCAGCGGTAAGTTGATCGCGGTGTAAGGAACAATCAACGCCAAATAGTTATTCCCCAAACCAAAAAACTGCACCAGTTCGAGTAAACCCAGAAAAAGCAGAATGTAGGGAAACAGGGTAATAATTAGCACCAACGAGAGAATAATACGCTCTCCGGGGATTTTTAAGCGAGTGAGGGCGTAGGCAGCCGGGGCGCCAAATCCGAGACAGAGTAAAGTTGAAACAAAGGCAACAAAGGCACTGTTCAAGATATAGCGATGAAAGGGACGACGTGCAAACAAATCACTATAATGACTCCCCGTGAGCTGATCGGGACTCGGTAAATAGACATTGGGAATGGACACGATCGCCTCGTTAGTTTTAATCGAGGTCAAGAACTGCCAAATCATTGGACCGAGGCTAAAGGCGAGAACGAGCAACACTGAAATCGGTAAGATCAGCGTACTCCATTCAAATCCTTGGGATTGAGGTTGAGATTCTGTGGTTGTCATGGTCAAAAAAGAAGGGAACAGGGAATAGGGAACACCGGAACAGGGGAAGAGCCCAACCTTAAATTTCGGCTCCGGCTGACTTGCGGACTCGTTCAAGGGCATAGAAGGCGATCGCCACCACGACAATTAAAATCAGAAAGGTAATGACCACTAACGCCGCACCATAGCCAAAATCTAAATAGCGGCGGACATTCGCATAGATATACAACGCCACCATTTCCGTTGCACCACCCGGTCCCCCTTCAGTCATGACTTGAATTAAGTCAAAAATCCCGAAAGATTGGGCAAAACGAAACAGAGCCGCAATCAAAATTTGTGGCATCACCAGCGGGAGCGTAATTTGTCGGAAACTCTGCCAGGGGCTGGCTCCTTCAATGGCGTGAGCCTCATAGAGATCTTCAGGAATCGACTGTAACCCCGCCAACAGCAGAATACTGACAAAAGACGTGGTTTTCCAGACATCGGCTGTAATCACCGATACCATCGCTAGCGTGGGATCTCCGAGCCAGTTAACGCCGCTGTCAATGAATCCTAAACGCATCAAGATATCATTGACGACCCCATATTGATCATTAAAAATCCAAGTCCAGGCCAGGGCCATAATCGCCGTCGGTAAGGCCCAGGGAATAATAGCGATAGTCCGCACCAGGCCTCGTCCTCGGAAGCTGCGGTTAAGCACCAAGGCGATCGCCATCCCCAAGACTAACTCAAGGGCTAAGGCCACAACCGTAAATACCGTCGTGTTCCAGATGCTATTCCAAAACGCGCCATCGCCCCAAATACGAACATAATTGCTGAACCCAGCCGGAACGGCTTCGAGTTCTGTCCCTAAGTTCTGGGTAAACAAACTCAGCCAAAAGGCCCGTCCGATGGGGTAGGCATAGACGAGAAATAGAACCAGTAGAGCCGGTAACACCAGCACCCATCCGGTGAGTTGCTGGCGAGTACGCATATTACTTTTTGCCATAGATTTAAGGGAGTAAAGAACAAGAAACGGGTTGAAAGCCGGTTAATCCCGGTTAGACCCGGCCCAAGAGACGGCGAGTTTCGTCAGCAGCCTGTTCCATGGCTTCTTGGGGACTCAGACGACCCGTGAGGGCGGAACTGAGGTTCCGTTGCAGAATGTCTGAGGCTTGGGCATATTGAGCAATGGGGGGGCGCAAGACGGATTGTTCTTGCACCTCTAACAAGTCGGGATAGTGGCTATATTTGGCGACAATCTCGGGATCATTAAACAGCGATCGCCGACTCGGGACATAGGCGGTGTCGAGAATAAACTGCTTCTGCACCGATTCACTGGTCATAAATTCGATCACCCGCCAGGCTTCTTCTTTGTGGGGACTATCTTTGACGAGAGCCAATCCCCAACCGCCTTGACAAGCACCGGCACTGAATCCCGCCTCGTGAACCATCGGTTTAATGGCAATCTTGCCCTGAACGGCGGAGTCGTCTTCGTTCGCGAGGGGCCAAACATAAGGCCAATTGCGCATAAACACCGTTCGACCATTCTGGAAGAAGCGTCGGGCCTCTTCTTCTTGGTAGGTGGTGACACCCGTCGGAGAAATTCCCTTGTCAATGGTGCCCGTGAGAAACTCCACGGCCGCGATCGCCTCAGGCTCATCTAACCCCACCTCTTCAGTTTCGGGATTCACCCAGAAGCCGCCATGGCCTTCGAGGACTTCGACAAATACAGCCGCTAAGCCTTCGTATTGTCGTCCCTGCCAGACATAGCCCCATTCCACGTCACCCTGTTCTTGCAGGGTTTGGGAGATCTCGATTAACTCTTGGGTGGTTTCTGGGGGGTCAAACCCGTTCTCTTCGAGTAAGTCTTTGCGATAGTAAAGCATTCCCGCATCTGAGCGGAACGGCATCCGATAGAGTTCGCCGTTATAGCGTCCTCCCTCAATATCGCCTTCTAGGAAGGCGCTGAGGTCTTCGTCGCTGACGCGATCATCGAGGGGTTCGAGCCAACCGGCGGCGGCAAATTTGGGAGTCCAGACGATGTCCATATAGACGAGGTCGTAGATGGAGTCACCGAGCAAGAAAGCCGAGGTATAGAGGTCTTCGACGAGGTTGGTGGCGTTGGGACCCTCGACAATTTCTAGGTCAATGTCGGGATTTTCCGCTTCAAAGCGTTCGACGATGGGTTCCCATTGCGCTCGTTCGAGAGCCTGCATGAGAATGCTCACTTGAACCGGTTGTTGACTCAGGACAAATGAGTGAATCCCAAACACGAGAACGGCAGTGATCGCGGCGATCGCCCCGTAAAAGATGCGTTGATGCCAGAGGTGATGCCACGGGTTGGTCCAAAAACGCCAAATTGATTTTAAGATCATCATAGGGATTTGATTGAAGAACAGCCGTTGGGGAATCCGCTTCAGCACTCTTGATGTCGAACCAGAGGCTGTCCTTCGTGCTGACTAGGGTCGAATGACATGACGAGGGATGAACGTTCAGGAAGGGGGACTGAAGGCGGCTATCGTCCCTGGCTCTGACACTACCGATGGTGCGATCGCTTCCCCAAAATTTCAAGGTGTTAGGCTAAGTTTTATCGTTAAGTTTTTTTAAGTTGCTCGGCCGGGGTCTCATGGGGTTGTCTAATTTAGGGGCCTTGAATCCAACGGATCCATCAACCGGATCCATTGACAAAAATACGCGGGATGATGAACATCTCAGCCCCAATTCGACCCGTTTCAAGAAAATGTTTTAAACTAGAACAAATACTAACGATTGAGTTAAATACCCCTCTATGCAACTCTCCCCTCTCTCTCAAGTGGGTCAACGGTTATTCGCTTGGCAAATGTCGAAAATGACCGACGCTGATGAACGAACGATTGAATTAAAGCATCATCCGAGCTGTGCGAACTTAGCCCAACTTCGACAAACATTAGTGGGACAACTGCAAGGACGAGTCGTTGAAATTGGGGCGGGAGCTGGGGCTAATTTTCGCTACTATCCCCAGGATATTGAATGGATTGGTGTTGAACCTAATCCTTTCATGCAGCAATATTTGGAGCAAGAAGCCGAAGAACAGGGACTTCAGGTTGAACGCATCGAAACCTGTGGTGCCGAATCGATAGCGGTGGCGGATCACTCGGTGGATGCGGTGGTGAGTACCCATGTGTTGTGTTCCGTTAGCGATCCCGATCGCGTGTTCGAGGAAATCCAGCGTATTCTCAAACCCCAAGGACAGTTTGTTTTTCTCGAACATGTCGCCGCTGACGCGAATACCTGGACGCATCGACTCCAAAATGGCTTAAATCCAGTTTGGAAACGGGTGTTTGATGGCTGTCATCTCAATCGCACGACTGGGGAGGCGATCGCCCAAGCTGGGTTCACAGACATTCAACTCCAAGAGTTTGAATTGAATGTTCCTATCGTTAGCCCCCATGTCGCTGGAGTGGCTCATACGCCGGCCAGTTAAGGGGTTACTGCGATCGCAACCGTTTCCAGGCCCATCCTCCCAAGACGACAACTCCAGCCACGGCGATCGCTCCCCAGACTCCTAGAAAGACTAACCCCGTTGTCTCGTCAACGCCCTCCCCCGAAGCGACGGCTTGCGTTTCAGAGGTTGCAGTTTCTCGGGTTTCCGTCTCAGAAGTAACCTCCGCTGTCGCTCTCCCTGGACGCACTGTAACGTTATAACTAAGACTAAATGGCTCAAAATTAGCGGAATTTTGCGGAGACCCCGTTAAAACTAAGTCATAAACCCCCGCTTCAGGAAATATCACCTCAGCCCCCGGAATATCCTCATACCCTTCTGCGGAAATCGCCGTTAGGGTTGGGGTGGCGATCGCCTGACTGCGATCGCCCCCTCGGAAGACTTCAAGTTGACAATCACACTCATCTAAGGACACACTCTCACCTCCCGATTGGGTCAAGGCGAACCAAGTTTGCGCCGGTTCACCGGAGCGAGGATTATGATTCGGTTCGAGGTGAAAAGTTGCCCCAACATTTCCATCAGTTTTAATTAAATGAGCGACTTCTAACTGACAGTTTTCTCCTGAATTTTGGCAGATGTCCCAAGATGCAATCATCATCAATTTTCCTAAATTACAACAAATTTTTTGCGGGTCTTTAAGTTTCAGGGCGATCTGGAAAATTTAGCGCCGATTAAACCGATAACCGTAGGGGCAAAAATCCCCTCCAGGGAGAGGCTAGGGGTGGCTTCCCCTCCTGGGTTGCCCGATAACTCTATCTCCGATGTACCTGGGGAGGCAGAGCCTCCTCGGGGCATGACTTGGCTAGAGCCAAGTCACGAGGGACAAACGAGGGAATAGAAAAATACAAGACTTCTGCCAAATAAATAAATTAAATTAGGCAAAAAAAGCCTAATTTCAATTATTTAAACAGAAAGACAACCATCAAAAAATGTGCTGAAATTCAGCTTTAAATTCTAACAATTGACGATGCAGAGACCCCAAAAACGAGTAAACTTAGATCAACCTAAACCGTCCTAAATCCAGGTCATTATTGCAAATTTCTCCTTAAAAGCCAAAAGACACGCCGTCATACTTGTTCATGCCCTATCCCGACCTTGCCCAACTTCTGGAACTCCTCCCTCTGACCCTGCTTGGCTTCTTAGGTAGCTTTGGCCATTGCGTCGGGATGTGTGGTCCTTTGACCGTGGCCTTTTCCCTAGGACAAGGGAAAACCGCAGCACCCTGGCGTTTCCATCTCTGGCTCAACCTAGGACGAATCCTCAGTTATGCCAGCGTGGGACTATTGCTGGGGGCCGTCAGTTCAACCCTGGTGGCTGGCGGACAACTGGCCGGCGTTGGGAGTGGAATGCGTCAGGCGATCGCCATCGTCACGGGCCTACTCTTAATCTTCCTCGGATTACGACAAATCAACCCCGAGAGTTTACCTCGTCTTCCCCTGCTGCATCCCCTCCAGGGCAATATCCACGATCGCCTCAGTCGCTGGATGAATCATCTCTCCTTCCAAAATCATGGAGGCGTACCGCTACTACTGGGGATGTGTTGGGGACTGATTCCCTGTGGCTTTCTCTACACCGCGCAACTCAAAGCCGCCGAAACCGGAGATCCCCTTATCGGGGGGTTGGCCATGCTGGCCTTTGGCTTGGGAACCACACCGATGATGATCGGGGTGGGACTATCCGCCGCTCGACTCAGTGCTAACCGTCGTAGTCAACTGTTCCGCCTGGGGGGTTGGGTTACTCTCAGCATCGGCATTCTCACCCTACTCCGAACCGATGCCATGGTGGATCTAACGGGCCATAGTGCCTTACTCTTGCTGATGTTAGCCCTGGCTGCTCGTCCCCTGAGTGGCATCTGGGACGGTCCCCTACGCTATCGTCGTCTGATTGGCGTGGCGGCTTTCGTCCTCAGCTTGGCTCATTTAGGGCATATGCTCGACCATAGCCTAGACTGGAACCTAACCGCGATCGCCTTTATGATCCCTCAGCACCGTTGGGGACTTTGGGCTGGTATCGTGGCCCTGCTGCTGATGACCCCCGCCGCCCTCACCAGCACCAATCGACTGCAAACCGCCCTCGGCCGCCATTGGCGACGAATTCACTTGCTGAGCGTCCCCGCCTTGGGGTTAGCCGTGCTTCATACCCTGGCCCTAGGGTCTCACTACTTCGGGGAACTGTCTCGGAGTTGGGAAAATGGGGCGCGATCGCTGCTGCTACTCCTGTTGACCCTAACCGTGTTGGGCTTGCGTTGGCGAATTTCTCCTAAATCCATCTCCCAGTCTCCTCCATCCCAGTCTGCCCCATCGCTCGGTGATCCCAAGTCCTAAGCCGATGGCGGCCTCTGAATCTGGCGATCGATTCGCACCAAGATCGTGAGAGACTATGCTGATTAGCCCCTGACAGGCTATCATTGACAGTCCATTTACCCATCAATATGACTTGGCGATCGACCCGCCAACGACCGAGTCATCAGCACTACATTTGTTGAGAGTGAGAGTTCATGCAACCACGTCCCCCCCTGCGCCGCACCAAAATTGTCGCCACAATTGGACCCGCCACCAGTAAACCCGAAGTGCTGCGGGAGTTGATTTTGGCGGGGGCGACCACCCTACGGCTCAACTTTTCCCACGGAACCCATGACGACCATCAACGTAGCATCCGCCTGATTCGTCAAACCTCCTTTGAACTGAATCAGCCGGTGGGGATTCTGCAAGACTTACAAGGACCTAAGATTCGCTTGGGGCGTTTCGAGAAAGACTCGATTGTCCTCAAAGACGGTGATCCCTTCATCCTCACCAGTCACATCATGGAGGGCAATCAAACCATGTCCTCGATTACCTACGAACCCCTGGCCCGAGAGGTTCCCGAAGGCGCAACGATTCTCCTCGATGATGGACGAGTGGAAATGCGCGTCGAGAAAGTCGATCCCGCTGCTGGGGAACTCTATTGTCGAACGGTGGTCGGTGGGAAGTTATCGAATAACAAAGGGGTGAATTTCCCCGGCGTCTGTCTCTCGGTAAAAGCCCTCACCGACAAAGATCGCAAAGATTTGATGTTTGGCTTAGATCGCGGCGTGGATTGGGTGGCCCTGAGTTTTGTCCGCAATCCTCAAGATGTCCTGGAAATTAAGGAGTTAATCGCTAGCGCTGGGAAGTCGGTTCCTGTGATCGTCAAAATTGAAAAACATGAGGCGATCGAACAGATGCAGGAAATTCTCTCTCTCAGTGATGGGGTGATGGTGGCCCGGGGAGACTTGGGGGTTGAACTTCCGGCTGAGGAGGTCCCGATTTTGCAAAAACGCCTGATTGTTACGGCCAATCGCCTGGGGATTCCTGTGATTACGGCGACTCAGATGCTCGATAGTATGGTCTATAGTCCCCGGCCGACTCGGGCGGAAATTTCCGATGTGGCCAATGCGATTCTCGATGGAACCGATGCGGTGATGTTGTCTAATGAGACGGCGGTGGGTGAGTTTCCGGTGAAGGCTGTGGCCATGATGGCTCAGATTGCGACGCGCATTGAAGCCGATCGCATTGTTCAGAATGTGACGGGGGTTGATGATACGGGGCGATCGATTCCCAATGCGATTAGTCAAGCGGTGGGCCAAATTGCGGCTCAACTTGAAGCCTCAGCGGTGATGACGTTGACGAAAAGTGGCTCAACGGCTCGCAATGTTTCCAAGTTCCGGCCCCAAGCGCCCATTTTGGCGGTGACGCCTCATGTGAATGTGGCGCGTCAGTTACAACTGGTTTGGGGGGTGAAAACGCTCTTAATTCTCAGTTTACCTTCGACCTCGCAAACCTTTGATGCGGCCATTAGTGTGGCTTTAGAGAATCATTTGGTGGATGAGGGGGATCTGGTGGTCATGACGGCGGGAACCCTTCAGGGGGTTTCGGGATCGACGGATTTGGTCAAAGTCGGTGTGGTGACGTCGGTGTTAGGTCATGGAACTGGGGTCGGTACGTCGTCGGCGGTGGTCAGTGGCCCCGCGCGGGTGGCGCCGACGGCGTCGATGGTGGGAAACTTTAATCCTGGGGAGATTTTGGTGACGACTTACACGGATGCGAGTTTTATTGAGATGATTAAGCAGGCGTCTGGGGTGGTGACGGAGGAGGAGAGTTTAACCAGTCACGCGGCGATTATTTGTTCTCAGTTAGGGAAACCGGCAATTTTGGGGGTGAAGAACGCGACGAAGTTAATTCGTGAAGGGGCGATCGTGACGTTGGATATTCAGCGCGGTGTGGTCTATTCGGGCGCGCCGAGTACGGTGCAGAAGGAAGATCTGTTGAACCATTAAGTCTCGCTTCACTGCGACGGGTTGGGCAACGCATCGCATATACCACAAATCTATGATTTTGTCAAGTTTTTGGGGTTATCGGCTTGGTCGGTCTTGAGCGTCTTGATAGTAGTTAAGCCGTTGTTGATAGATGGTTCTGAGTTCTTCTCGACTGCTTTGGGGTTGTCCGTAGCCTGAGTCGGGGAGGCTGGCCCATTCTCGTCGGATGGCGGCGATCGCTCCGTCAAAGTCACCGCGTTCGATTTTGCTGAGTCCCCCTCGCCAACGAATTAACTCGACAGCCGCTAAGTCTTGGGATTTGGGGGAAAAGTCATCGAGTTGCAGGCGTTTGGCGACGCTGTCAAAGGTGCTGCTAATCATTTGATAGCGGCCGGCGGCGTCGGAACAGAGACGATAGCCGTGATGGGAGGCGCAGCGAACGCGACGGGGGTGATCTCGGTAGCTACGAAAGGTATCGAAGGTAAAGAGGGTGCGATACCCTAGGTCGTCGTGGGTTCCTTCGGCGAAGGCGATGGTGTCGAGGAGGGCGCGCACTTCGGGAGGGCGATCGCGGAGGTTGTTCTCGATGAAGGGGTTATCTCGATGACGGGTTCGCTGGGGTTCTGAGGTGAGGTACTCGGAGAGGCGATCGCGACTGGGGGGGGTGTCAAGGCTTGGGTTGCGTCTGAGAAATTGCACCGGAAGGGCGATCGCCACCGCAAACAGTCCCACGGCCAGAGGAATTAACAGCAGCCGGACGCGCTGTTTTTGCTGTCGCCGCAGTTGACGCAGGGTCTTTAGGCGCGGCGACACAGGGCGACGGGGCCAGGGTGAGCGGGGATCTCGCAGGTTCGCTTGGGAGGGTCGAGGCTGAGATTGGGAATCGCGCATCATGAGCGCTGTTTAGGTCGCAAGGTGGCAATTGATGGCAGTTGACCGTTGACAGTTGACAGCGACAAAACCCTCGTCTGATCAGGAGTTGGGCTGTTGTGGGTGTCTTATTTCGCCTGGCTACTGCTAGACAAGGGTCTTTCTAGCATACCCTGAACCGTGATCCCCGAGGATGATCCCCTGGGGCGATCGCTCCAGACTGGCTCTCGACCGGTCGGGGCTGGCTCCAGTTATATCTGGGTTCTTTGACATCTTTTTTGGAAAAGTGTTAAAATAGATACAGAATATAAGCTCAATTCAAGATCTGGCTTAGTCCAGATTTCGGCAGCGGAATCTCGACCGCATCATTTTTTTTTCGTTGTTGTCACGGACATTTAGAAATTTAGGAATTTATGAAACTCTCTTATCGCGGTGTTCCTTACGAACACACCCCCCCATCCCTGGAAATGACTGAAAGCGAAATCCTCGCTACCTATCGGGGTCAGTCCTATCCTCTGCGCTATCCTCGGCACATGACGATGACGCAACCCGTCGCCGATCTCAGTTATCGCGGTGTCCCCTACCGCACCACGGCCAACGGTGGCGTGGAAACCGTGGAACGCCCCAGCCGCAAACGGTTGGCCCCAGTGATATCGATGAACAACTTGGAGTTTTCTCAACTGAATCAAGTTCACCAAGAAAACCTCTGTAAGCGTCTTTCGGCTCGGATGGCCAGTGCGCGCGATCGCGGCGACGACAAGCTCTTACAACTATTAGAGCAAGAAAGCCAGCAACTCGTTTGCAGCCGTTAGCCTCTTTCGCGAAAGCCCCGCACCCTAGCCTTTAGGCTGGGTGACGGGATGAAAGCGAGGTGGTTGCGAGTCCCTCTCGAAGTGATGCACAGCGACGGCGTGGCGACGGAGAGGGGAGACGAGCACCCGCCAATCTGGTAGAATTGGACAAGCATTGCAGGGTTGATTTTCCCCTGATACGGTGTGCTTTCGACCGACAACTGGAGTTGACCGACCCGTAGGCCAAGGCCGCA
>NZ_JAWOCL010000240.1:0-6430 GCF_046483825.1 Sodalinema sp. | reverse complement strand
CTTTTTGAAGATCTTTGCGTTCGTTTGGCATTTTGGGGAATAGGGAACAGGGAATAGGGAACAGGGAATAGGGAATAGGGAACAGGGAACAGGGAATAGGGAATAGGGAATAGGGAACAGGGAACAGGTATGGGCAACCACAAGGGATTGTCCTGTCGCAACGTTAATAGTTAACCTCTACGGGGGTCACGAAACGGTTAACGGTGAACAGTTATGGGGGAGAAATGGGGCTACTGGCTGGGAAATACCCGTAACATTTGGTTTCCGCCGCGCTGAAACTCGTAGGGGACGGTTTCAACTCGCAGAGTATAGCCCGCTTGGGGGAGTTGTTCGAGAATTGGCCCTAAATGGGGGGAGATGTCCCCGGCGAAGTTGGTCACAATCGGGAAAATTCGCACGTCTCGGGCGACGCGGGCGAGTTCTTTGATGGCGTTGAGGTGAAGGTCGAGGTCAAGCTGTTGGGAATAGCTAAACAGGAGATGGCCACAGAGGGCGAGGTCGAATTGACCGGTTTTGAATGAGAGTTTTGGTAATATCTCGTTGCGATAGCGTCCTTGGGCGAGTCCTTGGGGGAAATCCTCCAGAAAGCGATCCATGGTGGCTAGACGCACCTCCCCGAGATGCTGGGGGCTGCGGAAGTCATCCCAGACGAAGCGATCGCGGTTGTCTTCTAAGGCCTCAATAATCTTAGGATAAGTCTCCTGAATCCGTTGCTGAATCTCGGCGACGGAAAACTGATAGATGGGGTCACAAGAGATCACAGCGGTTCCTCGGGCCGTGGCTTCGGCGTTAAAACTCGAAGGTCCCCCCGCACAGTCGAGGACGGTTCCTTGCAAGTCCCCGTCGCTGAGGGCGAACATCTGGCGGTAGTCGGCCAGCGATCGCCCCCAGGGAACAACCTGCTTAAGTGTGAGTCCCATTGGCGGTTTCAGGTGGCGTGGACTGGGCTTTCAGGACTTGGGGGAGGGTGGCGAGAATCCGTTGGCTGACGGCTTCTGGGCTATCGGCGGCGGTTACCTCAATGCGTAAATCCGCTTGTTCGTAGCGCGATCGCCGCTCGTTTAAAAGGGTGTCTAGGGTCTGGCGAGGATCAGCCGTTTGCAACAGGGGACGACTCTGATCCGCCTGGAGTCGTTCAAACAGGAGATCTGGGGCCACATCTAGCCAGATGACGACACCGTAGCGCAGAAAACTCCAGTTACTTAACTCCACCACAATGCCGCCTCCCGTGGAAATGACTGACCGTTGATAGGCGGACAACTGCGAGAGAACCTGAGATTCGAGTTGTCGGAAGCCGGCTTCCCCCTCCTGGGCGAAGATATCGCCAACCGACTGGCCAGCAACCTGTTCAATCAACGTATCAGTGTCAAAATAGCGATAGTGAAGCTGACGAGCGAGGTGAGTTCCGGTGGTACTCTTCCCCGATCCCATCATCCCAATCAGATAGATATTCAGTCCTTGTAGGCGATCGGTGACGGACATGGATTAGCTTAGACAGTGCCTGATTGTGCCTCATCAGTGTATCGAGGTTTGGCGATCGCGCAAAGCCTCAGCCTCGGCGGCGATCGTTCTTCCTGAACCCCCATCTCGGAACTCTCCGTCTATGATAGGGAAAACATAAAACCTTTTTTAAGATTACCGGCGTTACCAGCAAAACCTCAACCAAAACCTTTAAACAGATATCAATGACTGGGCAATTCGCGTTAACGGATCGACAACAACAGATTCTCTGGGCGACCGTCCGTCACTACATTGCGACGGCGGAACCGGTCGGCTCTAAATCCCTCGTGGATGACTATAATCTCAGTGTAAGTTCTGCCACCATTCGCTCAGGAATGGGACTTCTCGAAAAAGCGGGGATGTTGTATCAACCCCATACCTCCGCCGGACGGGTTCCCTCGGATTTCGGCTATCGCGTCTATGTTGACTATCTGATGACCCCCTCCGATACTCTCGCCGATCGCGCCCAACGGCTATTTGCAGAACGTCTCAATTGGGAAACCTGGAGTCTCGAAGCGGTGTTACGGGGTGCAGCGCAGATTCTCTCGACTCTCAGCGGCTATATTACCCTCATCTCTCTGCCGCAAATTCACACCGCCAGTTTGCGCCATTTACAACTCTTGCAAGTTGACCCCGGTCAGGTGATGCTGATTGTGGTCACCGATGCCTATCAAACCCAATCGATGTTAATGAGCGTCCCCAGTTCCGGGGATGGGGCCGACGAGAACCCCGATCCTGAGATTCTCGATCGCGAACTGCAAATTCTCTCGAATTTCCTCAACAGTCAGTTACGAGGGAAAACCATCGCCGATTTAGCGGCCTTAGATTGGGGCGAACTCGATCGCCAATTCCAACGCTACGCCGACAGCCTCAAAACCCTATTTGTGGATCTAGCGCAACGCCTCGAACCTCCCACCATTAGCCCGATGGCCATGAGTGGGTTAGCTGAAGTTCTACGACAGCCCGAGTTTACCGAGTTGCAACAGATCCAGTCTCTGGTACAACTCCTCGAAGAGGAACAAGAACAACTGTTTCCTCTGATGTTTGAACCCTCCGAACCCCTCGGGAGCGATCGCCGCGTCAATGTCCGCATTGGGTCCGAGAATCCCCTCGAACCGATCCGATCGTGTACCCTCGTCTCCGCCACCTATCGCCGAGGATCTCAAGCGGTCGGAAGTCTCAGCCTCCTCGGTCCCACCCGCATGACCTACGATGGGGCCATCACCATGGTCCAAGTCGCCGCCGACTACCTCTCCAGTCAACTGAGTACCCTAGACAGTTGAGCGTTGAGCGTTGAGCGTTGAGAGGGAACCGTGAAACCTCCTTCCCTCTTCCCTCTTGCCTTTTGCCCCTTGCCTTTTGCCCCCTGTTCCCTGTTCCCTATTCCCTATTCCCTATTCCCTATTTTCTCCCTCAAGCCAAATACGTATAGCTACGCAAACTCTGTTCATAATTCTGCAACAGCCGCTGAGACTCCTCAATGGAGATTTTGCCCGATTGTAGGGCGGCTTCAGAGGCTTTGCGGATGTTTTCGAGTAAATCCTTACCGTTGTATTCGACATATTCCAAGACTTCCGTCATGGTGTTTCCCTTGACGAGATGTTCAATGTCGTAGCCATTGGGGGTTAGATGGATGTGGACGGCGTTGGTGTCGCCAAAGAGGTTATGGAGATTTCCCATAATTTCTTGATAGGCCCCGACGAGGAACATCCCCAGATAATAGGGTTCTTCCGGTTTGAGGGGATGAAGTTCTAGGATGGATTTGGCTTGTAGGCGATCGATGAAGCGATCGATTTTTCCGTCACTGTCGCAGGTGAGATCGGCCAGAGTTCCCCGTAAACTGGGTTCTTCGTTGAGACGGTGGATGGGGAGAATGGGGAAGAGTTGCTCGATCGCCCAACTGTCGGGGGCGGATCGGAAAATGGAGAGGTTGGCGTAGTAAATCGAGGCTAGGGTTTTTTCGAGAACTTCGAGTTCTGTGGGAACTTCGCTTTGTTGGCGCACAATATCATAGATTTTGCGACAACAGGCCCAATAGAGTTGTTCGGCGTTGGCCCGTTCCGTGAGGCTGAGATAGCCGAAACTAAAGAGGCTGCTGGCTTCGTCTTTGAATTGGATCGCGTCGTGATAGGCTTCTTGGTAGGTTTCTGGGGTGATGGAGTCGTAGGTTTCCCGCAGGTTGCGTAAGATGAGATGTTCTTTCTCGGGACTGGGTTCGGGAATCCCCGAGGGTGCGTCACTGCTTCCGAGGACGTTAAAAATCAGGATGGAGTGGTGGGAGGCGATCGCCCGGCCACTTTCGCTGATTAGGGTGGGTGCGGCTTGTTGTTTCTCTTCGCAGGCTTCTTTGACTTCCGCCACGATGTCATTGGCGTAGTTCTGCATATTGTAGTTTTTGGAGGCGTAGAAGTCGGTTTTTGAGCCGTCGTAATCGACGCCTAAGCCGCCGCCAACGTCGAGATAGCCCATGTTTGCGCCGAGTTGGGCCAGTTCGACATAGATTTGGCTGGCTTCTCGGATGGCGTCTTTGATGGCGCTAATGGAGGAGATTTGGGACCCGATGTGGTAATGCAGCAGTTGTAGGCTATCGAGGAGATTGGCTTGGCGTAACTGTTCGACGGCGGTGATGATTTCGGGGATGGTGAGGCCGAATTTGGCGCGATCGCCACTCGAACCTCCCCAGCGGCCAATTCCTTTTGCACTCAGTTTGGCCCGAACCCCCACGACGGGTTTAATTCCTAGCTGTTGACTGACGGAAATGACTAACTCGACTTCTTCGGGTTGTTCGAGGACGATAATCGGCTGTTGGCCGAGGCGGGTGGCTAACATGGCGGTTTCGATATAGCCGCGATCCTTGTAGCCGTTGCAAATGAGGAGGGAACCCGAGGTTTTGAGGCTGGCTAAGGCGATGAGGAGTTCGGGTTTAGAACCGGCTTCTAAGCCGAAGTGATGGGGGGCGCCGAATCGCACTAAGTCTTCGATGATATGGCGTTGCTGGTTGCATTTGACGGGGAAAACGCCGCGATAGACGCCGGGGTAGTTGTAGCGGGCGATCGCCTTGGCGAAACAGGCGTTAATTCGCTCGATTCGGTCTTCGAGAATGTCGCTGAATCGCAGGAGTAGGGGGAGTTCTAGGTTGCGCTTTTTGAGGGCTTCGACAAGGTCATAGAGGTCGAGGGAACCGCCGCGATCGCCCTGAGGGGACACGGTGACATGGCCGGCGGAGTTAATCCCAAAGTAGGGATCGCCCCAACCCCGGATGCGATAGAGATCTTCGCTATCTTCGATTGTCCAAGGCGCTTGAGGGGTCTGGGACATGGTCCCATTCTCGGCAAACCGCTCACGTATGGGAGATGGGGCTGAATCAACCATCGGGATTCCTCGTTTCAGACAGGTCAGTCAGTCCACAGTGTATCGCAGTTGGTCTCGCTGTTGTCTTGGGCTGCGATCGCGGCCAGGGTTTGGAGATTTGGCGCGTTTGCGTGGTCGTTTTGGGGCGATCGCTCAAAAATCCGTGAAATCACTGATGTTTTTTGCAAGGATTTAATCAGTCACTTTTTTATTATTTAATATCCGTGAATCCCCTTAATTTGGGCGGTTTATTTATAGGTCAAACCGATAATCAACAGTATTTGTAGTGAATTTTATCGGTAATTTTAGTAATTTCAAAACATTAAAAAAAATAGACTCTAACTCCGGACAATTTTAGGGAATCTCTGTAAATAGAAACAGGTGACAGGGAAAAGACAGTCTCGGCAATCACGCCGAATTGACTGAGAAACCCCCTGAAACCCTCCTGAACGCTCACGATTCAGAGTTCATAGTTTGCAGTTTACCCATTTATTCCTATGTTAGATCTCAATTCTGTTGCACTGGTTAGCCTCGAAGATACAACAAGCCAATTCACGGGAAATGGCGACAATCAACTCATTGTGGCAGGACTTGGTCACGATACCGTTTTTGCGGTTGGCGGTAATAACTGGGTGTTTGGCGGTGTCGGTGAGGATGTGATTCATGGAGGATCTGGAGATGATGTGATCTATGGGGGACAGCATAATGATGTCCTACTGGTCAATGATGGCAATAATCTATTAAGTGGCGATTTTGGCGACGATACTCTCTATGGTGGTGTTGGCGAAGATACCCTAATCGGAGGGACTGGTGATGATGTAATCCACGGAGAAAATGGCGATAACATCATTTTCGGCAATCAAGGAAATGATAAAATTAACGCGGGAAATGGCAATGAGTCAGTCTATGGTGGACAGGGAAATGACCTGATTATTGCCGAGAGGGGAAATAACCTGCTCAGCGGTGATTTGGGTGATGATACCCTCTACGGGGGTCAAGGAGATGATACCCTCGATGGCGGTGATGGAAATAACTATATTTCTGCGAGATCTGGCAATAATTTGATAGTGGGGGGACAGAGGGATGATACCGTTTTTGCGGGACGTGGAAATGATACCGTTTTTGCGGGAAATGGCAATGATTTCCTGATGGGAGGCGTGGGGGATGACCTCATTTATGGTGATTTGGGAGATGATACTCTCTATGGAAGTCGAGGAAAAAATACCCTGAATGGGGGAGCCGGACAAGATGTTTTTGTGTTAACGCCCAACATTGGGGGAATGGATGTCTCTGATGCTGATGTGATTGCTGATTTTCAGGCTGCTGAGGATTCTCTGTTGTTGATGGGAGGCTTATCTGGCGATCGCCTGGAGGTTTTGCTCGGTGATGGAGACTATTTGGGGGATACGTTGATTCGCGATCGTGAAACGGGAGAATATCTTGCGATTCTCAAGCAAGTTAGCAATCCTTTAGAGGTTCAGATGGAAAGTGATCTCGATGTTCCTAATATGGATGTCGGACTGGATGCTGATCTCGATTCTGAGGAGATGCAGCCTGAACCTGAACTTGAAGAAACCCC